>CAZMEG010000024.1:0-4479 GCA_964565205.1 uncultured Cytophagia bacterium | reverse complement strand
GCCTGAAAGTCTTTGCAGAAAATTTAAAGCAGTTCGTTCTGCTGCCAGGAGAGCTTGCAGCTTTCCCTGAATTTGCGCAACTGTATCGCCTGGTCCAACCACCTGCCCCTCCTGAATCAATTTATGAAATTCCGTGTTAGCGTCTAATTTTTTAAAAACAGCCTCAGCCACATCGAGTCCGGCAATAATTCCGGCTTCTTTAGCCACAATCTTTGCCTCGCCCTGTTTTTCCGGAGAGACAATGAAGTGACTGGTTAAATCCCCCTGTCTATTTAAATCCTCTTCCAGGGCCTGTTCGATTAATTGCTCAACCCGTTTATCAATCTTTAACATATTAAAAGATTAAATATTTTTTTGGTTAAAATCAATTAGAAATAATCATCTCGGTCTGTCCAAAAGCCAGACACAAATTACTTGATTTTTGTGCAGACAAAGATTAAGTTTAAATATGAAATTCATAGCAGATGTCATGCTGGGTAAGCTGGCCAGGTGGCTTCGATTGATGGGTTATGATACAGCTTATGATTCCAGCATTTCGGATGAAGATTTAATGCATAAAGCTCACCAGGAAGATCGAATTATTTTGACCATGGATCACGCTCTGGCTGAACAATCCCCGCAGGGACTGGCACTTCTGATTAAAAGCCAAAATCTGGAAGATCAACTGCAACAGGTGGTAAAGCATTTTAAACTGGATCCCTATTCAAATTTATTTGAACGCTGCACAATCTGTAATACTCCTGTAGTTGAAATCGCTAAATCGGAAATTAAAGAAGAGATTTCACCTTATGTTTATTCCAGTTATAATCAATTCTGGCGGTGTCCGACCTGCAAAAGACTTTACTGGGAAGGAAGTCATCTGGATCAAGCAAAAAAGTTTTTAGAAAAAATTTTTAAGGAGGATAAATAGCATGGCCACACCTGAAGAGATTGCTGAAGAGCGTCGAAAGATGCGTCGATTACGCACCATTGTAGATTTAACCACGGCTATCCTCTATCAGGGGAATCTCACCGCTGCCGAAGCGCTTGAGCTGGTGGCGGCTACCAGGAAAAGCGTGCTGGAATTGTTCCCTGATAAGGGCGATACTTTCGACCTGATTTACAAACCTCGATTTGAACGTATTATTAAAGAAAGATTAAAATCCAATTAACGGGGTTGTTTATGCCAGACAAAGTTACTGTTGCTGAAAAACTTCCGGTTTCTTCGTTTAAATTGCATGGCTGGATTGGCCTGGTCATCATGGCGGTTTCCCAGGTTTTGCTCATTCGTGATCATTCCTTGATAAAAACCTGGTTTACCCCCCTCATGTGGACGGGCTACGTTCTTTTTCTGGACGCTTTGATTTATCGTATTCAGCAGAAATCTTATGTGGTAAATTATCTTCGTTCATTTTTGTTCATGCTGGGTTATTCGGTCATTTGTTGGCTGATGTTTGAGGGTTACAATCTCCATTTGAAAAACTGGGCCTATGTGGGATTGCCGGAAAATTTGTTTGTGCGTTCAATCGGTTATGTCTGGGCTTTTGCTACCATTTTCCCTGGCATACTATTTACCAGTAAAATCATTGACTTGACAGGAATTTTTGAAAAAATAAAAATTAAAAGCTTGAGTATAACTGCAAAATTCTTAATCATACTTTTTGCCGTTGGACTAATATTTGTGCTGTTCCCTCTGATGGTTCCTGCAAATGTGGCCGTATACTTGTTTGCGCTGGTCTGGGTAGGATTTATTTTTTTACTGGAACCCATTAACTATTTAATCGGGGCAAAATCCTTATTGCGTGATCTGGAAGATGGAAAACTGGCAAAATGGTTATCGCTGTTTTTATCCGGGATTATCTGTGGGTTTCTCTGGGAGTTCTGGAATTACTGGTCAACGGCCAAATGGGTGTACGTGTTTCCGTTTTTAACCAGACCTAAAATATTTGAGATGCCTTTGTTCGGTTTCCTGGGATTTTTGCCATTTGCTGTAGAAGTTTATGTTATGTGGAACCTGGCTGTGGCTGTGTTAAAACTGGAAAAACTGTGAGCAATCATGTCAACCACCGATAAAATAGTTTTGATTGATGGCTCTCGCATTATCATTGAGGCTTTGGCCCGTGCTGGAGCCGATATTTTTATAGGCTATCCTATTACTCCTGCCAACTGGCTTTACGCTTACGCCCAGCAACGTTTCCCACAATTTTTGGCCGCCCCGGATGAAATTACTGCTTTACAGTGGGCAGCCGGATTCTCCGCTACTGGTAAATTACCGGTTACTGCTACTTCTTTTCCCGGTTTTGCCCTCATGGTGGAAACCTTGAACATGCTTTACATGATGGAACTGCCAGTCGTTATTGTACTCGCCCAGAGATTGGGTCCAAGCACGGGCTCCGCAACTACCGGAGCACAGGGGGATTTGTTACTGCTGCGGGGCGTAATTTCCGGAGGTTACCCACTGCCGGTGTTTTGCCCTTCAGATTTTGTTGATTGCTGGCATTTGGCAGCGCAAAGCCTGAAAGTAGCGCATAAATTGCGTACACCGGTGGTGCTTTTAACCTCGAAAGAGATGGTTATGACCCATCGAAGTTTTTGCCTTTCTGCACTTCCTCAAATTTTTAAAATTGAACGTACGCCATTTGAAGAAGATGGGGAATACCTGCCCTATCAACCTGATGAACAATTGGTGCCACCATTTTTACCGGTAGGAAATGAAAAATTTCAGGTTCGTCTAAACGCCTCCACCCATGATGCCACCGGACTTATTCGTAAAGCCACTCCTGAGGCCATGGCCAATACACGACGTTTACAGGAGAAACTGCTTAAACATTTACCAGAATTTACTTTTTATGATCTGGACGAGGACGGCTCGGATATCCTTATTGTCAGCTACGGTATTTCGGCCGATGCGGCTCGTGAGGCGTTGAAGATGCTTCGCAATCGAAAGCAAAAAGTTTCTTTGTTGATCCTAAAAACCCTTTTGCCCCTGCCTGTTGAAATTTTAAATTTGATACAGCGCTTTAAATGTTTAGTGATAGTTGAGGAAAACCTCAGTGGGTTATTGCGTGAAGTTTTATTTGGCCAGAAACCGTTTGCCAATGTGGTGCAGGTCAATAAAATAGGAAGTATGATTACTCCCCGGGAAATTGTTCAGGAGACTGAAAAATGTCTGAAAGCATCTTGATCACCAAAACCATGCCCTATTGTCCGGGATGTGGACACACAGTCATCACCAATCAGTTAAATCAGGCGCTATCACGGCTTTCCATTTCACCCCTGGATGTAGTGGTGGTGAGTGATATCGGCTGTTGCGGTCTGGTGGATGCGTTGCTTGCCTGTCACACGGTGCATGGATTGCATGGGCGTTCTACAGCACTGGGCATGGGGATCACCCTGGGTTTGAATAATCCCAAAAAGAAAGTGATTGTGATTCAGGGTGATGGTGGGGCGACCATTGGACTGCAGCATTTACTGGAGGCCGCCCGTCAGAATGTGGATCTAACTTTAATTGTGCACAACAATATGGTTTACGGCATGACCGGCGGACAAATCAGTGGTCTTTCACCGGAAGAATTGATGTCAGTGAAACTACCAGAAGAAGAACCTGTCCCTCCATTTGATATTGTTACGTTAGCTCATAAAGCCGGTGCCGTATATTCATCCAGGGTCTTCGTGGGTGGGAAGCTCAATGAAATTTTGATGGAAGCCCTTGAAACGCCGGGCTTCTCCTTAATTGAAGTTGTGGAAATGTGTCCCTCCCACGGAATAAAGAAAATAAAAGAACTCAAAGAAATTTACCCCTATCCAGAAATCAAATTCACCGGGCACCGACCAAGCAGAAAATTAACCACCAGATCTCATCCATCACTTTTTGATAAGATGGCCAGATGGTCGCCGGCGTACAGACATAATATTCAGCAACGTCTTGAAATTGTAATCGCCGGATCCGCCGGGGAGGGCATTCAATCCGCCGGGGATATTTTAGCCAGTGCCGGCATTTTGGCTGGATTGCATACCACCAAGAAAGGGGAATATCCGATTACGGTAGGAACAGGCTTTTCGGTGGTTGAGGTCATATTGTCCAGAGATGAAATTCATTATACCGGTATCGATACTCCTGATGTGGCCATTATTGTTTCAGAAGATGGCTGGAAAAAAGTACAGGATAGAATACAAAATACTCCTAATCTAATTGTTGATAGCCAGATCAATGTTCCTTATGATATGCCCGTGCTTCGTGGCAATTTTCGCGAGTTGGCCGGTGGTAAGGGGGCGGCCCTTTGTGCCATGGCTTTCTGGTTAAAGAAAAGCAAAGCGTTGCCCTTAGAGGCACTCCATCAGGTTATTCAAGGGCATCGCCATGCTGAAAGCCTTCTGGCTGCTTTAGAGCCGTTGGAAAAGCTGGTAGTCCAAGCGTTTTGAATCTACTAGACCGAGTTTAGATATATCTAGATATATCATGTTGCAAATTTATTTTATATTATTTACATTGATTAATGG
>CAZMEG010000023.1:11164-16279 GCA_964565205.1 uncultured Cytophagia bacterium | reverse complement strand
TGTTGTAAAATCTGGGTGGTTTCGGCTTCCAAAATAACTACAAGGTAGTCTTCAACACAGTGCACAACCTCGCCACCGAGCTCCTGCTCAATTTGCTGTTTTACTTCTTCAATTTTCCCTTTGGTTACCAGTACTGTGATTCCAGAAATTGGCATTCTTAATAAAACTATTCTCCTGCATACCGTTTCTTAAATTCCTGCAGAGCTTTCAATCGGGCGGCTTTTTCTTCGGGACTCATTTTACCAATGAACCATTTATGCATATCTGAATTCAAGGTTTCATCGAGAAGTTTTTCTACTTGCCGTGCAGCGGCGAATTTACCCTCACGTTTGGCCTGCGCAATAATTTCTTTAACCTGAGGGACAAATTCAAGATAAAATCGCTCAGCAACTTCATACATACCATGCCACTGAGTAAAATCGGGTCCCATCATGGCGGCCCCCATGCGTGCCCTTCGACCTTCATGGTGCCAGAGTAAAAAGTAAGTCCATTCGATTTCCTCATCAAATTGAGTGTCGGCTGTAATCAATCCAACCTGTTTCATCTTCTTCATAATATTTGTGGAAGGCCGGCCAAATTTATCATTGTATAAAAATACCACGTCATCATACTGTTTGTAAAAGCTCTGCACAAATTGACGAGAATGGCATTGAAAACAAACATCCTGCATGTTTTCACGCCGCTTCTGCCAGGGGATGGTGTCTTTGCCTTCCTTAATATCTTTGGCATCGATACGTTCGGAAATCGGAGGTCTGAGGGTCCAGCTTATGCGTTCACCCACATCATGCGTGACATCCTGATTTGGGGTAGCACTCATATGACAGGTAGCACAGGTGGGAGCAGAAATATAATCCACACCCACAATCCAGGGTCGTTTATCAAGATTCATCTCATTTTTATGAGCAATAAAATTAATGCCATGCTTTGACTCCCGATAAATTTCATACTGTGGATGGTCCGGACCCAGGTGACATTTTCCACAGTCATCAGGTTCACGTGCCTGTGCGACAGAAAAGTAGTGGCGGTTATGGCAGGCTGCACAGGAACCCAGACTACCATCTGGATTTACCCGACCAATACCTGTGTTAGGCCAGGTTTTTGGATCAATCATGGGGATGCCGTTTCGATCTTTTTTGATGTTGCCTTCATCATCACGTAAAAATTTTACTACCGAACCATGACACTGCTTACAACCGCTTACGGCCGCAGCATTGCCATGCATCATGCTTCCTTCCACCACTTCAGCCAGTACATTGTCCAGCGATCCGAGAATCTTACCGCCCTGGGCATGGTGACTCCGTTGAAATTCTGCAAACTCCTTTTTATGGCAACGGGAACAATCTTTGGGTGAAACTATGGTGGCAATGGTATAGGTATAGTGATCAAAGGCATCTATGTCAGAGGGATCGGCCTGGTGACATTCCAGACATCCCACCCCTTTAATGGCGTGTACGCTTTCCTTCCACTGCTGCACAGCCGTGCGAGCATTGCTTGGTTGCGAATGGCATTCGATACATTTTTTATTATCATCCGAAATAACGATTTTCGGTTTGGTACCCGGTATTTGCTTTTTCCCTTCAATATATCCCACAATCAACAAAGCTAATAGCAAAAAGAAACTAAGCGTAGCAATAATCCACCGTTTGGTTTCTAAGGATAACATATCATCCTCCTTAAATTTCTTCTTGATAACAGGATTTTACAAACCATTGAAAACTCTAAACCAGAGCTTCCCAGATTGTAAAAGTTAAGAAAACCAGAAAGCCCACCACACCTATCCAGAAACTGACATCGCGCCCTGGCCAGCGTCTTTGAAAGAAACGATCCACAAATGGCCAGAAAAATAAAATAACGAGGAAAAACATACTCCCCACCACACCAACCTGAAAGCTGGTGAGCTTAAGCCAGCGAAACATGGCATAAAAGTACCATTCGGGTTTGATATGTTCAGGAGTTACCAGTGGATTTGCAGGTTCTCCCATGTGTGCGGGTGCTACCAGCGCGAGAATGGTTAAAATAAAGGTCAGAGTCAGACCTATGATCAATTCAGTGTAAAAGTGATCCGGAAAAAATGGATAGGTCTCCTCTTTTACGCGGGCCTCTTCCGGCATCCTTTCAGATTCTCCACCATGATAACGAGTAGGAGCTACGGGAGCCGCCACACTCACCGAGACTTCCACAGCCGGTTGCTCATCTTCACGAAAACGCAAGCGCGTTACTCCATGTAAGCGAACCTGTACGACATGCAGAGCTAATAGCATCACCATGGCGGTAGGCAAAACACCAATGTGAAATACGAAAAATCGTGTGAGAGTATTGGGTCCCACTTCAGGGCCACCTCGAATAAAATTAGCAATTAGTGGTCCAATAAGCGGGGTGGCTTCCGCAATGTTTGTGCCCACCACCGAAGCCCAGTAAGAGATTTGTTCATAAATAAGTGAATAGCCCGTAAAACCAAATCCCAAAGTAGTTACAAGCAAACCCACACCAATCATCCAGTTAAGCTCTCTTGGCTTCCGATAAGCTGCAGTAAAAAACACCCGCATCATATGCAAAAATAAGGTAAAAATCATCAAATTAGCTGACCAGCGGTGTACACTGCGAATGAACCAGCCAAAACGAACTTCAGTAGTAATGGCTGCCACACTGTTAAAAGCTTCTGCTGGATGGGGTACATAATAAAAAGTTAAAATGATACCTGTGGTAGCCTGAATGATGAACAAATATAAAGGTGTTCCCCCGATGGCAAACCACCAGCGCTTCAGGTGATTGGGAATAGGTTCGCTGGAAATTTCTTTTAAAAGATTTAAGTCAAAAGGAAAGGACTCCACAAACCATTGTTTAAGAGTTTGTATCGCCTGCATGTTTACTCCTCAACTTTCTCTCAGTTTAACAAAAACATTATCGTTTTCATCCACTTCCACCGGATAATTGTCCAGTGGTCTTGGTGGTGGACCTGAGACCACATTCCCGTTTATATCAAATACACCCCCATGGCACGGGCAAAAGAAACGATTGTTTTCCGGTTCCCAATAGACCTTACATCCAAGATGTGTACAGACCGTGGAAATAGCCTTGAGTCCTTCTTGAGTATTGACCAGAACCACTTCCCGTCCGGCTAAATCTTTAAAGGTAGTGCTGCCATTCGGTGGTAATTTTTCCATAGAAGTAATTAATAGTTTTCGTAATTTGAGAGGTTTTTTTCTGGGAATTAAAAATTGAAAAAAGTAAATGGCACCGGTTCCATAGCCTAAGATTAGTCCAATCGTCATAAAAACCCGACTGAAAAATCCCCGGCGAGTTACATTTTGATCATGATTTTGTTTACTCACGGTTACCTCCCTGGAATTACTCCGGATTTCAGTGATTTTTATCTTAGGTATGTGGCAAAGAATTTATGAGATAATTATTTTAAATTCAAATTATTTTTTGTTCATATGCCAAAAAATCAAGAAGTTCTGTAGTGAAAATTAAAACTACCTGTATGAAAAGGTTCCGGCACAATTTGTATTGTAACTGTGCCCCAGATGGAAGAATTTTATATGAAGAAGGAAAGTTAGTGAAGTTATAAATTGTATGGCTCTAACAGAGCTTCTACTGTTTTGATGCGGTTATTTTGTTTTAATGCCATATTGCTTCATTTTTTTCCAGAGATGGCTGCGTTCGATGCCCAACGCTTTGGCCGTTTCATTTATTTTACCATCATGGGCTACCAGAGTACGTAAGATAAAATCTTTTTCGAATCTTTCTCGAGCTTCTCGCAAAGTTTGTTCACTAATTACAGTTACGGGCGTGGAATGTTTGCTGTGCATCACCTCATTAATCACCAGCGTATCAATGATTGGATCCTGGTTAAGAACTGCAGCTCGCTCGATTACGTTACGTAGCTCACGAACGTTACCGGGCCACTCGTAGTTAATTAGCAATGGCCAGATATGAGGAGCAAACGATTTCCGGGGTAATCCTTCAGCCGCACAGATCTCTTCCAAAAAATATTCGGCCAGAGGCTTAATATCATCTTTGCGTTCACGAAGTGGAGGTAAATAAATGGGAATAACATTGAGGCGAAAGTACAGGTCACGGCGAAAATTGCCAGCCTCGATCTCTTTCTTCAGGTCTTTGTTGGTAGCGGCTATAATGCGAACATCAATCTTCTTGCCATTTCGCCCCCCAACAGGTTCGACCAGACCATCTTCAATAACTCGCAAAACTTTTGCCTGCATCATCAAGCTCATATCTCCGATTTCATCCAGAAAGAGAGTGCCTCCCTCAGCCTGTTCAAATTTTCCTATACGATCGCTAACGGCACCCGTAAAAGTACCCTTTTTATGGCCAAATAGTTCGCTTTCGATTAGAGTTTCTGGAATAGCCGAACAATTAACAGGTACAAAGGGGTGGGTGGCTCGATCGCTATTAAAATGAATGGCCCGGGCTACAAGTTCTTTGCCTGTACCTGGCTCACCGGTAATCAACACTTTGCTATCCACCCGTGCAGCCCGATCAATGAGTTCAAAAACTTTCTGAATTTTGGGGTCTGACCCGACCATTCGATAACGCTGGCGAGATTCTTTCAGTAAATAATCCCTCTGCACTTTTAGATTCTTTTTCTCCAGCGCATGGCGAATGGTTAAGAGAGTTCGCTCAGCTTCCAGAGGCTTTTCCAGGAAATCGTAGGCACCCAGTTTAGTAGCCTCCACAGCTTTCTGTATGGTTCCATGACCACTTATGATGATTACCGGTAAATCGGGTTGACTGGCCAGGGACCGTTTAAGTACTTCCATGCCATTCAGGCGAGGTAACTGTAAATCCAGGAGTATCAGATCCACAGGAGAATCTTGGATAATAGAAAGTGCCTCTTTACCATCCCGAGCTTCCAGACACTGATAACCATGATAAGATAAAATTTCCTGTAAACTCTGCCGGATGACCGGATCATCATCTACGATTAAAAGCGTCGTTTGTTTTTGGGGCGACATAAATTAACCCTTAATCTGGATAAATTGACTGGTTAATTTTTAATAACCCGATATCTGGTCAATTTAATTCAAAATTTTTAAAAATGTTTTTAAAACAATGCAAATAAAATGCCAGTTATTGAGATATTTTGATTAACTG
>CAZMEG010000023.1:2532-11154 GCA_964565205.1 uncultured Cytophagia bacterium | reverse complement strand
TGCTTCACTTTTATTTCATTAGTTCTAATATTTATTTGAAATATAAGAAGTTAGTTAATTTTAAAAAATTAAAATTTATTATTGAAAACATTGTTGTTAACAAATCAAATTTATGAAAAGGTTTACAAAATGCAACTTCTATGTTGCATAAATGAAACATTGGCTATTTTAATTAAGTCAATGAAGGTCAGGCAAGTTAAGAGACTAATGACCCCACTTACCTTTTGGGTGTGGAAGTTTTAATTTTTGGCGGGAATTACGCATTTCTTCATTAGCATGTGTTCGTAATACTAAATCAGATTCAGGTTTACCTGTACAAAGTAAAGCAAAACCTTCTTTCCGATCCTCTTCAAAATATCGAAGTGAATCTTCTTGGTTGATTGTACCTCTTATAATTTTTGCGGCGCAGCTCAAACACCAACCTTGCAAACAACTATATGGCAGATCTATGCCGGCTTTTAAAGCAATGTCTAAAATATGTTGGTCTTCTGGTACCTGTAATGTGTATTGCTTCTCATCGGGTAATATTAATGTTACATTAAATTTTTTCATAACAATTTTGAAATAATAATAAAAAGAAGCCGGGTCCAAAAGCTCTGGACCCAGGCTTCGTTAATGAATAAGAAATTATGGATTATAAAATCCGGCATTTTTACTGTAGGGCGCTTCACCTGGTTCACCACGACGGAAATGCCCGGATGGAATAACCTTACTGTCACGAGCGTAAGCAAGCAATTCAATAAACCAGGCTTCGTGTTCAATTTCCTCCTGCAAAATGCGAGAGGCCATATCATAGGTACGAGGATCTTTACCAAAAGTCAAATCACAAATCTCACTCCAGGTACGGATTGCACATCTCTCTGCTTCAAGCAGAACCGTAAGAATTTCTACCGGTGTTGGATTTTTGGGGAGATAGGCATCGGGACAACTGGCGCGATCAGCAAAATCACGGATATCATGTGGTAAATCACCACCTAATTCATAAATTCTAGGAGTAATTAATTCAAAATGAGCACGATCTTCAAGACGGGCATCTTCACAAATTTCCTTGAAATCTTCATTTCCTGCTAAATACATGCGAAGTATTGTATAATAATAATAGGTTGTAAACTCGGCTCCAGCCGCGTCGATAAGTTTTTCAACCAGTTCTTCTACATTGACTCCGCGCATTTTTAATTGTTCAACCCCCACTCGTTCGTTAACATCCCCAGGTTTAACTTTGCCTGTTGCGTGTTTTTTTGTAGTAGACATAGTCCAACCTCCTTTCAAATGTTAGTTAAATTAAAATTAAAATACCATTGAATAATAGAGAAAAATTACTTATAATTCAAATCAATATTTTCTATAAGTATTATAGATTAAATCTATATTAAAATCTGGAGGACATACGATGACACTAACTCAGTTAACCTATATTCTGGCCGTTGATACTTACCGAAGCTTTAGAAAAGCTGCTGAACAATGCTATGTAACTCAGCCTACCCTAAGCATGCAAATTCAGAAACTTGAAAAAGAGCTCGGGATCATTATTTTTGATCGGAGTACTTACCCTATAGAACCCACAGATTTAGGCAGCCGTGTAATTGAACAAATAAGAAAAATCATAGATGAAACAGAACGTTTAAAAGAGATCATTCATAAAAGTAAGAGAATGATTTTTGGCAGACTACGAATTGGTATCATTCCTACCATTGCTCCATATTTGTTGCCACTCTTTGTGGACAAATTAATTAATCAATATCAAGGTCTGGAACTAAGTATTGATGAATTGCAAACCAGCAAAATTTTGCAACTTTTAGAACAAAATCTTTTAGACGTGGGAATAGTTTCTGGTCCAATTAATCATCCTCGTATCATTGAAAAAGTTCTTTACAATGAACCCTTTGTCGGGTTTATCTCTCATGACCACCCTTTGATAAAAAAGGAAAAAATCAAGGTGGAAGATTTAACCCTGGAGGATCTGTGGTTGTTGAAAGAAGGCCATTGTTTTCGTGATCAAATTTTACAGTTATGTAAATCGGTTCTTACCAGAAATCCACTCCATTCAGTTAGATTACGCTTTGAAGGAGAAAATTTAGAAACATTAAGAAAACTCGTCGAAAATAATGTGGGCATTACCCTTTTACCCTATCTCGCAACGTTGTCTCTTAAAGGAACATCTTCGGAAAGATTAATTCGGGAGTTTTACCCACCAGTACCCACCCGTCGAGTTAGTTTAATTTACGGTAAATCAAAATTAAAATTACAACTCATAAAAGTTTTACAAAAGGCTATTGTTGCAGCGATTCCAGCCGAATTGCACAAGTACAATTCCAAGAAGTCTTCAAATTCAAATAAAAAACCAACTGGCGGGGAATTAGCCCATTTCGAACGTTCTACGAAACCGTAAAAGAAGGCCTCAAAAATTGTACTTGACTTTTTCCCCGGGTTTTGTTATAATAATGGTGAACATTAAAGCACCTAAAAATAAGTTCACCATTTCAGGTGAAGGAGGATCCTTATGAAGCCACTAACAGAAAAACAAAAGAACGTGCTTAAGATCATTGCAGACAAGATTAAGGAGTTGGGCTATCCCCCTACCCTGCAAGAGTTAGCCGACGAGCTGGGGGTTCGTTCAAAAAATGCGGTGCTCAAGCATTTACAGGCGCTGGAAAAGAAGGGGTACATTGGCAAACGAGAGGGAGGAGCCGCCCGGGGCATTCGGATTCTGGAGTCACTGGGTTTTCTGGATAGCGAGGCAACCAACAGTTTGCCACTGATAGGTTCGGTGACAGCCGGTTCTCCGTTGCTGGCAGAGGAAAATGTGGAGCGTTATGTAAGTATCCCGCGTTATCTGCTTCCTTCGCAGCACGGGGAATATTTCGCCCTGCGGGTTCAGGGGGACAGCATGGTCAATGCCGGCATTTTTGATGGCGACCTGCTGGTGGTAAAATCCACCCGCTATGCGCAAAATGGTGATATTGTGGTGGCATTGATTGGCAATGAGACCACCGTAAAACGTCTGGTGATCAAAGGCAACCAGAGATACTTGAAAGCCGAAAATCCTCGCTATCCCGACATTTACCCGCAAGAAGAGTGGTCCATTCAGGGCAAAGTGGTGGCCTTGATTCGAGAATCGGTGAACTAAGCCCACAAAACCACCACAAAAGGAAGCAATCGGAGGAGTTGCAACGATGGCAAGCTATGAAGAGATTTACGAACCTATTGAGGTGATCACATTTTTCGAAAACGGTAAGCTGCACCCGTTGCGGTTCAAATGGAATGGTCGGGTGTACAAAATCACCCGGGTGAATGGCTGCTGGTCGGTTCAGGAAGGGTTAAACCGCCAGTATCATTTTTCCGTGAATGCCGATGGTCCCGATTGCTTTGAGCTGGTATTTGACACGGGTGATTTTAACTGGCAACTAGCACGGGTGTGTCTGGAGGGGTAAATGTTTCAAGTGTTTATGTGTTCGCGTGTTAAGGTGTTTAAAGAATTCGTAAGGCAAGAAGCTAAATTTTATTTGAATATTATGTCAGCCTTTGTTATTTTCAACACGAAATCAACAAATTAATCCCTGAGTAATAGATGAAACACAGAAACCAACTGAATTTGTGGAAGTCCGGGGGTGATTCCGTGGCCGAGAAGAAATTAATAATGCAGGAGCAGAATGAGATTTCTTCAATTGGTGAGGCCGGGGTAAGAAAACTATTAGAAGAAAAATATAATCACCTTTTTAAACTTCGACTTGACTTGCGGCAGCAGGTTACCTATGTACCGAATAAACACATTCCAGTTTATAACTGGTTTCGGTATAAAGAAGGCTTTTCACGTGACTTAGTTTTCCATTTACTCAAAGACCTTGGGGTTGGGAAAGAAGAAACAATATTAGACCCTTTTGCCGGATGTGGGACCACTTTATTGGCATGCAAAGAATATGGGTGTCCGGCTGTGGGGCTAGAAATTCTTCCAATTGCAGTATATGTGACCACTGTAAAACTATTAAATTGGCCCGACCCCCAGATACTGAAAAAATCTATTGACCGGCTTTTGCACAAGCCTGTTGATCACCCAAAAAGCCAATTCCCGGATGTTGAAATCATCAAAAAAGCTTTCTCTCCAGAAGTACAAAAACATATCCTGTTCTACAGAGATAGTATTTTAGAATTTCCACCGCCTGTACGTGACTTTTTAATGCTTGGGTTAATTAGCATTCTCGAACAAATCAGTTATACTTCAAAAGATGGGCAGTTTTTAAGATTAGTTTCAAAAAAAATCCCACCGGTCAAAGAGGTTCTTAGACGCCAATTAATGCAAATGTTTATGGACCTGCAAAAGCAGCAACAGTTTCTGTTTAAAAACGATCGGAATGTCCCAATTGAAATCTTTGAAGGGGATGCACGGGAAATGTGTTTACCCACGAAATATCACGGAAAAATCAGCGGAGTCATTACCTCGCCACCTTATTTAAACCGTTATGACTATTCGCGTACTTATGCGCTCGAATTGTGCACGATTTCTGTCGAGACATTTGACGAACTTCGAGGGTTGCGACACCGGTTATTACGTTCACATATTGAGTCTAAAGAACTTAAAGGGAGGGAAATAAATTTGCCGGCATTAGATGAAATTTTAAAAGTTTTAGCGCAAAAAAGCTTAAACAACAATCGCATCCCGGTCATGATTAAAGGTTACTTTGAGGACATGAATCTCGTGATCAAAAATTTGTCTGTCTATTTAAAAAAGGGTGGAAAAGTGGCCTTGGTCGTTGCAAATGCACGGTTTGAAGGGGAATATATTCCAACCGACTTAATGCTATGCGAACTGGCCAAACAACATGGTTTCGAAACCCGAAAAATCTGGATTACAAGGTTTAAAGGAAATAGTTCACAACAGATGGCAAAGTATGGACGTTGCCCGGTTCGTGAAACTATTGTTTTCTGGGAAAAAATCCGATGACAAAAAAACGTGGGAAATCTACCGATGAAGTTTTACTCAACGCTTTGGCAAAAGCTTATACTTCACGTTCACAACTCTTTTACAAAAAGATTCATTCGAAACACTTAAACTTTCTGTACAAAAAAATTGAAAGTCTTGATCCTTCCTCTTTTCAGTGGGATTTTGAAGAATTAAATATTTCAGAGGTTGCTGTGAACAAGATTAAAGATCTTGGGATTCCTCTCCATCAAATATTTTGTCACCCGGACGCTTTGCGTCGCTATCCAGAGCTTCTTGAATATTATCGAAACATTGCGGCCTTATCTCAAAAAGGACTTTCTCAGATATTGTCGGGACGTGGACTTGCCCCCGATGAAAAACCTTTGGCGATTGCAAAAATCATTAATGGCATTTTAAGTCAGGTCATTACAAAAGAAAAAGCCTTTTCAGAGCAGTCAACGGAACGGGCCTTTTTCGCCGAATTGGGGGCTGAAATTCAGGGGACCTGGGTTAACCTTATCGGCGCAGGAGCAGCCAAACATGTTGAACAAATCATTGTTGAATTTGTGGAAGACAAGAATCTTAAAAAGTCAATCGAAAAGATCGCGATCTCACTGACAGGCAAACGAAGAAAACAACGGGTCATTGTTTTGAAAAACGATTGGAAAATTATTTTTTCCTCAGAACCCGATGTTGCTATAAGGGATGAAAAAAATGTCCTTCGAGTTGCAATTGAAATAAAAGGTAGTATGGACAAAGCTGGCGCCCAAACAAGGTATGGGGAAGCAAAAAAATCATTTGGAAAAGCTCTTAGTGAAAATCCCAGATGTGAAACAATTTACCTGGTGAGTTGCTTTACGGAATCCGTGCTTAATCAGATTAAAGCTGACGGTCAGGTTCGAAAAGTTTACAATTTAATAGAGATATTACAGGACGAAGACAAAAAGAATGAATTTTTAGAAGAAATATTTAAGTACCAGGTTCGTATATTATGAAACCACGCACCATTCTACACATCGACGCGGATGCTTTTTTTGCTTCCGTTGAGCAGGGTTTTGCCCCGCCTCTGCGTGGCAAGCCGGTGATTGTGGGGGGCACCGCCGAACAGCGTGGTGTGGTGCACACCGCAAGTTATGAGGCGCGCCGGGCTGGCGTACGTACCGGCATGCCGCTAAATCATGCCAAGCGTCTGGTACCGGACGCCGTTTTTCTCAAGGGCCGCTTTGAACATTATAAAGCCGTCTCTCTCAAACTCCAGGAAATTTATTACCGATTTACCCCGGTGGTGGAATTCACCTCACTGGACGACGCCTACCTGGACCTCACCGGAACTCTCAAACTGCATCATTTGCCACCGGAAGGCATTGCCCGGCGCATCCAGGAGGAAGTTTACCGCTCGGTTCAGATCAGCGTCTCCTGTGGCATTGGCACCAGCAAATTAATCGCCCGAATTGCCTCGGGGGTTAACAAACCCAGTGGCATTACCATCGTTGCGCCGGGCAAAGAAGAGGAATTTTTGCATCCGCTGCCTGTGGAGAGTTTACCAGGCATCGGGCCCATGGCCAGAGAACGATTACACCAGCTTGGCATTTTTACCGTGGGGCAACTGGCGGCCCTTCCCAAACTGGTGCTGACACAACTCTTCGGTGCCAACGGTTGCAAGTTCTGGGAGCTGGCCCATGCCATCGATTCCAGCGAGGTGAAGCCGAAAATGATTCCCAAGCAACTCAGTCGCGAAACCGGCTTCGAGGAAGATGTGAGTGACATGGAGCTGGTTCGGGAAGTGCTGCACTACCTGGCCGAACGCATCGGCAAGAAACTCCGCCAGGAGGGCTGGGTAGGGCAAACGGTAACCATTAAGGTGGAATATTCCGACAACAAGCGCTACATTAAAGCCCGCAGCTTGCCAGAAATGACCGACAGCACCGAAACCATCTACCACATGGTGAACACCCTGTTGAGCGAAACTCCCTTTCGCCGGCTGCGTGTGCGACGGGTGGGCCTGGTCGTGTCGAAAATCGAGCGCAAGCACTGGCAGGGGGAGCTTTTCAATGAGCGCTCCCGGCAGGAGGCTTTGCAGGCCGCCATCGACGAAATCCGCCACCGATTTGGCTTTACCTCCATCATGCCGGCCAGCCTGGTGAATCTCAAAAACCATTATCGCATCGAGAAAAGTGGTTATGTCTTGCATGCCCCGGCTTTGACCCAGTAAAAAAGCGCCAGGCAGTAATCTTTTGTAAAAATTCCCCATTGACCAAATCCCCAATGATGAATTTGAGAAAACGCTTCTGGTTCAGGAGTTTTTGTGTGAAAATATAATTTGCAAAATGTTCATAATTTGTTTATTTTTACCTTAAATTTTTTGAAGCCCCTGTTAACCTGTCTGGTCGAATAATTTAAGGAGACGTTATGAATCTTTTGGTTATGGTTGTGCTTCTTTATCCGGTTTTTCTGGTCGCTGTCAGTTTGTGGCGTTCGCGTAAGGTAAAAAGTCACGAAGATTTTATGGTGGCCGGGCGGGCGGTTCCGGTGCCCTTGCTGGTCGGGACGCTGGTTTGTACCTGGATTGGCTCGGGTTCGTTGTTTGGAGGAGCCGGTCTGGCCTATCGGTCTGGACTTTCAGAACTCTGGTTTTCATTTGGAGGCTGGGTAGGTCTGGTGGTCGCATTTTTTATTGCCGGACGAGTGCGGCGAATCGCCCAATATACGGTACCCGATCTCCTGGAACAGCGTTACAATGCTACCGCACGTGTTTTGGGAACTATCTCCATTATCCTTGCCTATGTCACCATTGCAGCTTACCAATTTCGCGGAGGAGGGTGGATTCTCAGCATTATAACGGATGGAGCCATTTCACCGACTATGGGAATATACATTACGGCGGGAGCCATCGTAATCTTTACGGCGCTTGCCGGCATGGTTTCCATCGTAACTGTGGATGTATTTAACGGGCTTATTATCACTCTGGGTGTGCTATTAGCTTTGCCCTACATGATTTTTGAACTGGGCGGATTGTCTTCGGTGGTGTCAAAACTTCCGGAGGGGCATCTTACACCCCTGGGTCATCATAATGTTTTGTGGGCCATAGGTGTCGCCATGCCAACTTTCCTGCTCATTCTTGGAGAAAGTGGCATGTATCAAAAATTTTTTTCTGCAAAGGATGAAAGTGCAGCTCGAAAGGCGGTTGTGGGAATGGTGATTGGCATCATGATTATTGAAACTTCGCTGGCTTTACTTTCCATTGTGGGAAGAGCGGCTTTCCCGGATTTAATGCAACAAACCACCATTGTTGGAAGGGCGGCTTCTGAAACTGTGATTTTATACATTGCACGAAATGCTTTACCATTATTTGGAGGTGCTCTGCTTCTGGCTGCTGCCGTGGCCATTGTACTTTCTACCGGCAATACATTTTTACTGGTCCCATCTACCAACGTAAGCCGTGATATTTATGAACGTTTCATCAATCCAAAAGCTTCAGAAGCCAAAAAGTTAGCCATTCAAAGGGCTTTTGTGTTTATTTTTGGCGGTCTGGGACTGGTACTTCTGACTCAGTTTCAAACGGTGCTTTCCATGGCTTTATATGCTTATTCTCTGGTAGGGGCGAGTTTAACCCCGGCTTTACTGGCGGCTTTTCTCTGGAAACGGGTTACTCCACAGGGGGGTGTGGCCTGTATTGCCGGCGGTTTAATCACTATTGTAGGGAT
>CAZMEG010000023.1:0-2522 GCA_964565205.1 uncultured Cytophagia bacterium | reverse complement strand
TAGATTTCAGCTTAATGATTAGCGGTACCAGATTTGATTTTGCCAGTAGCGATTACATCGTTATCCCCGGGGTCATTATGTCTCTGAGTTTGCTCATAATCGTGAGTTTGTTAACGAAACCATCGCCTCAAGAAAAATGGGAGCCCTTTTTCCAGCCCGAACAAGCTGTGGAAGTTGCTGAATAATTTATAAAATTATTTTTTGAAGTAGGTAGTAATGGTTTACTGGGGGAAGTTCCATGTCGTAAATAACACCCTGAAAAAATCCCAATGGGCCAAATCCCAAATCTTACCTTAAAATCCAAAAAGGCCCAAAACCAAAAAATTGAACACAGATGATGGGGATTAGACGGATTAGCACGGATTAAAACTCCCACCATTCTTGTAAAGCAACCTGACCTCCCACAAACTTTCCGTTTAATTCACTGAAAAAATTTGATCGACTCCAACGGATATACTGAATCCGGCGCCTTTATTAAGGGGCCAGGCAAAATCTATGCGACCCACCCGCGAACGCGGGGATTTGGTGTAACCCAGCCTTAAACCAAATCCCACGCTGTAATTCAAATCGAGTAAATTCAGGGTTTCTTCTTCTTTCCAGGCATTGCCCGCGTCCAAAAAAAGCACACCACCAAAAGCAATGCTGAGAAGGTTTAAATTGCTAAAAATACGGTCTTCAAAATTTAACAATACACTTTTGACTCCGGAAAATTGCCGGGCCAGGTAACCGCGCAATCCCGAATCCCCACCAACCAAAAATTGCCGCGACTCTTCCAGTCGATTGCCATAGTTTAAAACAAAATTAAAAGCCAAGGTTTGGCTGGGTAATAATTTGTTGTAGTAGCGTAAACGTAACGAAGTCACGGTATCATTGAGACGGTTATCCTCAAATTGGGTTACAAATCCAAGAGTAGCAAATAAATATTGGCGATTAAAAATCTTGTGTGCTTCTCTATGTAACAGATTTAATTCCCAGCGGCGTACACCCGAAGGAAAAGGTATGCCTGTACGCCCTAAACTGATACGGGTAATACGACCCAGGGTAAGATCTTCTGTACGTAAAAATTTATCAATGCGTTTTTCTTCAACAAAGGAGAGGTTCTCAAAACTTAAGGTGAGGGTAAGACTGTGAATCTTTTCATCATCGGGCACCGGAGTCGTGGTGGCTGAATCCAGGGCGGAAAAATTGCGTTCTGAAAAACGATAGGTGAGCTGCAAACGTGTCTTATCAAAACGACTGCCAAGAGCTCTGGCTATAAACCACCGGGCATCGTTGGTTTCCAGAAGCACCCGACTAATCTCCTCCCCCTGTTCAAAGAGTCGTTGCTTTTCATTTCTTACCAGAAAAGACACCCCGCCCGCCCAGCGTGTATCAAGAGAATAAAAAGGCCGAACCAGTCGGGCGGAAACTAAATCAATAAAAGGACCTCTTTCAAAAGCCACACGAGTTGTCCAGCGAGACCCCATAAGCAGTGGATCCGTGTAACTCAGACTTATAATATTTCCTTCGGGTTCATGACGAAATTCTGTAAATACGTGCTTCCCAAAACCCAGTAAATTGAATTCTTCAATGGAAGCTCCCAGAATCGTCCTTTTGCCCTCGCTGCGAAAAATTGTGGAAAGCAAAGTGGACCACTGATCCTGAGTGACCACAGAAATATCCACAAAAGTACTATCTTCATTTAATGGCTTAATGGTTACATCCCCAATGTACCCTAAACGGCGCAGGTTACGTTCGCTTTCTTCCAGCAATTCAGGATCATAGAGATCTCCAGGTTTAAATAAAAGTTGCTGTCGGATGATTTTCTCCTTGGTTACAATATGCAATTTGTTTGCCCACACGTAAACGAATCTTGGTTTGCCGGTGATTTCGGGAAATACATCCTGCCGTTCAATGAGAATTTTCCTGATATACCGGGGGATCACTCGTAAAGAATCATCTTGACCATAAATGATAGTTGTGATTAGCCAGAAACTCAGATATATTTTTAAAATCAAGCGTACCTGCAAAATACCCTCTTCATTTTGTTTAAAAATTTAATTTAATTTTTTGCAAATGCAAGTTAATATCTCTTAGTTTTTGTCAGTTGTTTGTTGTTAGTTGTGGAGGTTCTTTGTAGAATTGGAAGGGCTTGATTAACATGTGAATGCAAATGGAAGTAAGGGAGTTTTGGATGGCTGGAGTGATGAGGGAAAAACAGTTGGCAGTGAGCAGGGGCAGTTGGTAATTGTGGTTTCTTCTAAAGTTTCACTAATGCCGTATTTTTTGAAGTGACAGGGAAGCCCTCGTGATTTTACACAGTCTGTAACTATGTATATTCTTTATGGAATGTCCATTACATAATAAACACGGTTGAAAACTGTGTTGGATCATAGGTGAAATTTAAAACCCGAAGGGCCAGCGAATTCCTACTATCAGACCACTGTAATTCTTACCGAACTGATACTGAGCATGCCAGTTGTCAATTGTAATTCCCAGAGAACCTACGGGTCGCCAACTGATCTCCGGTGGATTAACCAGGC
>CAZMEG010000022.1:0-16457 GCA_964565205.1 uncultured Cytophagia bacterium | reverse complement strand
ATATGAAGTTATCATTACAAATGCTTTTAAACAAATTGATTTTGTAAAAGATAAAATCTTGGTAGAAGTACAGTTTGGTAAATATCCTTTTATGTTCTACGATTTAGCAAAATTTCAATATTTTTTTAATGAAAACAAAGCTGAGGTAGGAGTAGAAATTGTTCCCTGTTATGCTTTGTACAAAAATATGTCAACCGGAGTCTCCTATGGAGAACAATTGATTTTTGATATTGAAAGATTAAAAAGGCATTTTCCGGCTGTTCCAGTAAAAGTTATATTAATTGACGCCTAAATAGCCACTACCAATCATCCCAGAAAATATCACCAAAGTTGAAATAATATCCTTTTTAAAGCCAGAGTGTCATTTCTCACGCAGGGAGGCTCCCACAGGAGATTTCGCCAGTTCACACAATTTTTCTACCTGTTCATCATTCCCCATGACAATAAGCACGTCATTGGCCTGTAAAATACTCTCAGCCGGTGGATTTACCTGGATGGGTTGACCTTCCCTGTGCAAAGCAATCACCATGGCACCGGTAAGTTCACGAATATGCAAATCACGAATGGATTTTCCCACAAATGGGCTATTTCGATGAATATCCACCTCCTCAAGCCGTAGAGCAAATTCTTCATCGTGCATAATGATATCGAGGAAATTAACTACATTGGGACGCAAAAGAACCGAAGCCATACGGCGACCACCAATTTCACTGGCAGAGATTACTTTTTTGGCACCGGCACGGAACAATTTGTCCACGGTGCTTTCGCTGGCAGCTCGTGCCACAATGGTCAGATCGGGATTAAATCCGCGGGCAGTCAGGGTGACGAACACATTTTCAGCATCCTCAGGAATGGCCGCAATCAAACCCCGTGCGCGAAGCACCCCCGCTTTCATCAAAATTTGATCTTCGGTGGCATCCCCGTGTACAACCAGAAGGCCTTCTTCTTGAAGTTTTTCCACCAGTTCAGGATTTTTTTCCACCACCACAAAGGGTACCCGACTGCGACGCAGTTCCTCCCCGGCATGACGACCTTCCTCACCATAGCCACAGATGATAATATGATCCTTTAACTTTTCTATGATTTTTTCCATTTTTCTTGCCCTGAATAGTTCTTTTAATTCTCCTTCTATAAAAAAAGCCGCAAGATTGCCCAGCCCATACCCCACGGTGCCAATCCCTATTAAAATTAAAAATGCAGTAAAAATCCGGCCGGACTGAGAAAGGGGGCGCACTTCCTGGAAACCAACGGTGGAAATGGTAATGATGGTCATATAAAAAGACTCGATGGGGGACCATCTCTCGATCAGGATAAAACCAATGGTTCCACCGAGTAATATAAAAACAAACACCGCAATGCTCATCCACAGGCGGCGCAAAGTGGCCCATCCCGGCGACCATTTGTAGAGTGTTTCATTATAAGTATTCATTTTTAAAATTTAGGAAAATCTAATTCGCTTCGCAAATGAAAAATAGTTTAGTGTTTCTTGCCTTTTTAATTAATTTAACTTAAATTTTTATAGTTTTTGTTAAACCATATCTAATCTAAGGAGGAATTTATGAAGTGCTTCAGGAGAGTTTGCCACTGGATGCTGATTTGGACCTGGATTTTGGTTTCCGCAAATCTGTTTGCCCAGGAAAAACAGCCTCTCACTGTTCAATGGATTTATAGCGATGAAAGCCGAAAAGTTACGGCGTTACCCTCATTTACATGGGTGCAGGACGGCACTGTCATTTTGTACGATACCCGTGTGCCTGTGGAAGATCGTAGATTTGAAAAGCTTGATCCACGGACAGGAAGGCATACCACGCTTCTGAAAATTTCCAGAGCTCTGCAAAATTTAAAGGAGCTTCTGGGTGAAGATGCACCCAAAAGGTTGAGCTGGCCTCTTGCCTGGGACCGCTATGGTAAGCGCGCCCTTTATATGTTTAAAAACGATATTTTTGTCCTGGAGCTGCCTGCCGGGAAGTTCATACGTGTTACCCAAACGGATGAAAAAGAAAAAAACCCCGGCTTTTCACCGGATGGCAACAAAGTCGCCTTTGTGCGAGACAATGATCTTTACTACTACGACCTGAAACAACATAAAGAATACAGACTTACCCATGACGGTTCAGAAAACATACTGAATGGCACGCTTTCCTGGGTTTACTGGGAAGAAATTTTTGGTCGACGTGACATTGCCTACTGGTGGTCGGGGGATTCGAAAGCTATCGCCTATTTACAAACCGATCAATCACCGGTGAGTGTCATGTATTTTGTCGATTACAGATCGGTCATTCCCAAACTCATCAAACAGCGTTACCCAAAAGCCGGAACTGAAAATCCTCGTGTGCGTGTTGGCATTGTAGAACTCGACCATGCTAAAACCACCTGGGTGGATTTAAGTGCATTTCCTCATGAATATGTGGTTCGTGTCAAATGGCTGCCGGATAACAAACGAGTAAGTGTACAAACCATGAGCCGTGACCAAACCGAACTGGATTTGTTCTTCGCTGAGCGCACCACAGGCAAAGTTACTCACATTTTAAAAGAAACCGATCCTGGCTGGGTGAACATTCATGATGATCTTTATTTTCTCAAAAACGGCAAGTATTTCATCTGGGCTTCTGAGCGAACCGGTTATGCGCACTTGTACCGATACAGAATGGATGGCACGCTGGTGAATCAGATTACTCGAGGGAATTGGGCGATTCGTTCCTCAGGAGGCGGTGTTTTCTGGTTGCGTCAGGCAGTAACTCATATTGATGAAAAAAATGGCTGGATTTACTTTACTGCGCTGAAAAAATCTTCTGTCGAACGTCATCTTTACCGCATCCACATGGACGGGTCGGGTCTTCAACGCCTCACTAAAGAAGAGGGTTTTCATAGCATCAGTTTTAGCCCCGATGGTAGATATTATTTCGATCGCTTCTCAAACAATTCAACTACCCCGATCTTATCTCTACACAGCAATACAGGTAAGCGATTGCAGGAGGTAGCAAAGTCAAAGCAGGAGCTACTCAACAAATTCGATTTTCAATACTACCAGATTTTTACCATTCCAGCACGAGATGGCTTTGCCATGCCAGCGCAAATGCTCAAGCCGTCCAATTTTGATCCACATAAGAAATATCCGGTGATTGTTTATGTTTACGGAGGACCCTCTGCTCCGGTGGTTATGAATGCATGGCAATCTTCTATTTATTTCGATAATATCCTGGTTCAAAATGGCTTTCTGGTTTTACGCGTCGATAATCGCTGTGCTACGGCCATCAGTAAAAAGCTTGAGAATACCATCCTGCATCAGATGTACGATGGCAGCGAACTCAACGATCTGCTGGATGCGGTGCACTGGTTAAAATCTCAAAGCTATGTGGACCCCGATCGAGTGGGGATCTGGGGTTGGAGCGGTGGTGGCATGTTTACCCTGCTGGCCATGACCCATTCTCAGGAGTTTAAAGCCGGAATTGCCGTGGCCGCGGTCACTAACTGGCGTTTTTATGATACTAAATGGACCGAAACCGGAATGAAGCTACCCGAGGATAATCCGGAGGGTTATGAAAAAACCGACCTGACTAAAACAGCCAAAGACTTGCACGGGCGTTTACTTTTGGTTCATGGTACCTATGATGATAATGTCCATCCACAAAATGCCTGGAGCTTTGTAGATGAATTAATTAAAGCGGGCAAAATGTTCGATATGATGATCTACCCCATGCGCAAACATGGGATTTCCGATCGACCGGCCCGTATTCATTTGTTCAATAAAATGCTGGAGTTCTGGAAAAATAATCTTTAGCTTGGATTGAAAGCTATGGATAAAGAAACTTATCGAAAAAATTATTATCGGAAGAATCGCGAAAAGATTCTCGAAAAAATGCACAAAAAATATCAGGAGGATAAAAACTATCGGGAAAAAACCCGTGAACGGGCACGACGCCGCTACCACGAAGACCCCCAATACAGACAGGCAACTATTGAACGAGCCAAAGCCCGGTATCGGAAGTTGAAGCAGGAAAGAAAGGGGACATAAAATCCCAAACTGCCAAATCTCAAATCCCACATGGATTGTAATAGAGACTGTCGAAATAGTATATTAGCGAGGGCGTCTTGCCGTAAATTTTGCAACTACACATGAATTAACATTTTAAAAGAAAAAGTAACTTGTTTTTTTAAGACAAAAATACTATTTTTCATGGCAATTTTAATGATGGTAAGGAAACCAGAGAAGGAGTGCTCATGCCAGGTAGCCGACAGACTTTTTATGAAACAGTATTAACTTATTTTGATAAGGCAGCCGTCCACACCAAACAGCCTGCCGGTTTGTTGGAGCAGATCAAATATTGTAACAGTGTTTACGAGTTTAAATTTCCCATAAAAGATGAAGATGGTAGTATTCAAATAATTCATGCTTTTCGTGTGGAGCACAGTCATCATAAATTGCCGGTGAAGGGTGGAATTCGATATAGCGAGATGGTTAATGAAGATGAGGTGAAGGCCCTGGCAGCTCTGATGACTTTTAAATGTGCCATAGTTGATGTACCATTTGGCGGCGCCAAAGGTGGAGTGAAAATTGAACCACGTCAATGTACCGTGGATCAACTGGAACGTATCACCCGGCGCTACACAGCAGAACTGTGCAAGAAGAATTTCATCGGTCCAGGCCTGGATGTCCCGGCACCAGATTATGGAACCGGGCCGCGGGAAATGGCCTGGATTCTTGACACCTATATGGCCTTCTATCCCAGTCAAATCGATGCCAGTGCCTGTGTAACCGGAAAGCCCATTGAACAGGGGGGAATTCGTGGTCGCATCGAAGCCACGGGTCGCGGGGTCTATTATGGCATTCGTCAGGCATTGAGTTATGCTGAAGATATGCAAAAGATCGGCTTATCTACGGGCGTGGAAGGGAAACGTGTGGTCGTTCAAGGATTGGGTAATGTGGGATATTATGCGGCCAAATTTTTACAGGAAGCAGGTGCTATTCTTGTGGCTCTGGCTGAATATGATGGGGCTATTTACAACCCGGATGGCCTGGATGTAGACCAGGTACAGAATCACCGGCGTGAAACCGGCACCATTTTGAATTTTCCCGGAGCCAAAAATTTTGACAAGAACACCGATGCCCTGGAATACGATTGTGATATTTTGATCCCGGCGGCACTGGAAGGCCAAATTACACAGCAAAATGCCCCACGCATCAAAGCAAAAATCATTGCTGAAGCAGCTAACGGTCCGGTAACGGCAGAAGCTGAAGAGATTCTCAAAGAAAAAGGAATCATGATCATACCGGATGTGTTTCTGAATGCGGGCGGGGTTACGGTTTCTTATTTTGAATGGTTAAAAAACTTGAGTCATGTTCGCCTGGGTCGTATGAGTAAGCGTTTTGAGGAAGCCGGTAATCTGGCAATCGTGAATACCATTGAGAGATTAACCGGTAAGCAGGTCTCTCCCGAAGAGCGAAAACGCATCGTCCATGGGGCCGATGAAATTGACCTGGTTAATTCAGGGCTGGAAGAGACGATGATTAATGCCTACAACCAAATTCGCGATATTATGCTTAGCACCCCCAATGTCTCCGACCTGCGCACAGCCGCCTTCATCTGCGCCATCAATAAAATCGCTACCAGTTATTTTCAACTGGGGATCTTCCCCTGATGGGTAATTTTTTGCTTCCTTTATTCATATGAAAACTAGTTGGCAAGATTTATTTTTTAAGCTGTCATTCCTGCCTGCTTTTAGCAGGAATCCATTAAATCCTTACCTAATCCGTGGATTGCCGCTTAATGCATGCGGGAATCCCCCTTATCGAAAAGAGATTAATTGGCAATATAAGTCCATAATTCTAAAAGGATTAATGGAATACTGGATTGTTGGATTAATGGGAAGCTTTTTATTTAAGAAAATACCCAATTATTATAGAAAGAATAGCAGAAGCCCAGAATATGAACATCCATTTAATTAAATCAGCGCGAAGATCGGCTACTTTGGTTAGGATTTCACTTCGTAGTTCGGAATTTTGTTTGCTGAATTCACTACGCAATTCATCACGAAAGCTATTAATTTGGGCTTCAAATATCTCACGGGTTTTACCGATTTCTATATCAATTTTAGTCTCTATTCTATCGATCTCTGTGTCAATTTTGGTCTCCAATATTTCCCGAGTATTGTTTATTTGCGCTCCCACCATTTCCTGGACGTTGTTTATTTGTGCTCCCACCATTTCCTGGACGTTGTTTATTTGTGCTTCCAGCATTTCCTGGACGTTGTTTATTTGTGCTTCCAGCATTGCTCTGTTTTTATTTAGTTCGCTCTTGAACTTTTCGAAATTCTGTCCATCAAGCCGTTCCATCTCAGCAATCTGGGCAGCATTAATTTGATTGAGGATTTGCACCAACTCCTCGCTGCCTTCTTCACCGAGCTTTTCCCGTAAGTTTTTGGAAATATTAATTGCGATCGTAGCCATACTTTTCTTTTTTAATTTTGTGAAATGTAACTAAAAAAGAAAGATTTGTCAATAGAAAGTTTCTAAAAGTGATATCCCCCCTTTTTTCTTCACCAGGGCTTTTCACTAGGGAATAGCAGGCCCTGTATATCTTTTCCCGGGTTAAAAATGGATCAAATTCAGGTTAGTACTTCCTCATAAAAAGCTTCATATTGAGGGATAATAATTTTTTTATCGAAACATTTTACTGCACGATCACGAGCACGTTGTTTAAATGAATTATACAGCTCTGCATTGGTGAGTAACTGAACGGCTTTTTCTGCCATCGAGGCAATTTCTCCAACGGGTAATAGAAAACCGGTTTCCCCATGGGCCACCACCTCAGGCAGTCCACCAATATTTGTAGCAATCACCGGTACACCACAGGCCTGAGCTTCCAGGGCCACAAGACCAAAACTCTCCTGTTCACTGGTCAGGATAAACAGGTCTGCACACCTCATCAAGGTTTCCAGGTAGTCCTGCTCACCTAAAAAAAGTACATCCGGCGAAAGTTTGAGCTCTTTAACTAATTGTTGCACAAACAGGCGCTCGGGACCCTCGCCCACCAGTAGAAGTTTAACCGGGATTTGTTGACGCACCCGGGCAAAAATTCGAACCACATCGCTGACCCTTTTTACAGGTCTGAAATTGGAGGCATGCATAAGTATCTTTTCACCATGGGGAGCATAGCGTTCCTTAGCACAGATTCCATCGGTTTTCGCACAACGATTGGTATCTACAAAATTATGAATGACCCGAATTTCTCGTTGAATGTTAAATTCTTCTATGGTGCGCTTTTTTAAATAATCGGAAACCGCCGTAACTCCATCAGATTCTTCGATATTAAACTTTATTACCCGAAAAAATGAACTGTCCAGTCCTACCAGGGTAATGTCCGTACCATGTAAGGTTGTAATGATTTTTAGCTTGTCGGATCGCAAAATCTTTTTTGCCAGATAGGCACTTGTGGCATGTGGTACAGCGTAATGAGCATGGATCAGATCAAGTTTATATTCCTCAGCCACCTCTACCAATTTTGTTGCCAGCCCCAGCGCATAGGGTGGATACTTAAATAGTGGATAGGAGGATACTTCCACTTCATGAATAAAAACATTCTGATGAAATGCTCGCAATCGAAAAGGTGTGGCATAACTGATGATATGAATCTCGTGACCACGTTCGGCCAATCCTAATGCCAGTTCGGAGGCAATGACACCACTTCCCCCATGGGTGGGGTAACACACAATACCTACTTTCATCTCACTCCTCTTTTATTGAATACCAACCAGATATTCGGGTCCAAAAAATTTCACCGGATCATCTAATCGCATGGGTTCCCGCACTAAAAAGGGCTCCCCATATTTAACTCCGATATAAGAACCATACTGTTTGGCACGGGTAATGATTGCTTCCAGAAATTCTGGTCGACTGATGTTGGTTTCTTCTTCGCCATATTTATGTTTTTCCGGATTATGGAATTGTGATTTGTAGGCCTGAATAGCCTGCACTTTACGGTCATGAGTATCGGACACATCAACAATGAAGGATGGTTCAAATTCAAAACGACAGGCATAATAGATTACCTTGTAAGGTCGATGTGCTTCCTGACCGGTATCGATTTTTTTCAAACCAG
The DNA here is from genome assembly GCA_964565205.1 of uncultured Cytophagia bacterium. Taxonomy (GTDB): domain Bacteria; phylum Zhuqueibacterota; class Zhuqueibacteria; order Oceanimicrobiales; family CAZMEG01; genus CAZMEG01. Next base: position 8,358 of record CAZMEG010000022.1, on the reverse strand, counting down.
CCAGAAATGCGGCTTCTCGCACCAGATGTGAGGTATGACCGTGATCAGGATGGCGAACCACCCAGTAGGGAGCAAACACAATTTTGGGGCGATAGGTTCGAATTTCACGGATGATTTTTAATTTGTTCTCCCAGGCCTCGTCTACCCGACCATCGGGGATATCCAGCATTTTGTGGACTGCTAACCCCATAATCCGGGCCGAATCAGCAAATTCCTGTGCACGTATTTCAGGTGTGCCGCGAGTTCCAAGTTCACCCCGGGTAAGAGCAATGACCCCGGTTTTGTACCCCATGTCACCCAGTTTGATAATGGTGCCTGCACAGGTTAATTCGATATCATCAGGATGTGCGCCAAAAGCTAAAGCGTCGAGTTCCATAATTACCTTCCGGTTTTAATTATAAACGAATTATCTGGTGATCGTGATTAGCCATATCCAGAGCTTCATAGAGTCGATCAATAAAATTAAATCCATATTTAAACAAATATGGGACGATGTTTAGTTCTCGTTCTTGCAAATTGTGATCTGGATATAGATTGTTTTTTGCTTTGTAAATCTGATTGCGGACGATTTCATTGCGACGTTTATAGGCCTGCAAAATCTTTTTCTCCAAAACATCGATTTGATGCTGCATCTTGCCTTTAACTACTTCAAAAGATTCCCGGAGTGTAGGTTCAAACGCCGTCACTTCCTGTTCCAGAATGGACAAATCCTTCTCAATACAGTCTTTGGATTTAGCGATCTTTTCCTCAATGGATGGGGGTAGATTTTCACGAGCGATTTGATTGATAAGTTGTTCAACATCATTCCAGAAATCAGAAACTTTTAGATTATAGGAATCCAGAACCTTATCGACTTTTTTCTCAACCAGCGTTACACTTTTTCTTGGATAAATGATCGGCATAGGCAGATTGAAATATTCATAGATCCCTTTCATCTGAGCATAATAGGCAATTTCAGCAGGTCCAGCCACATACGCCACCGTAGGTAAAAGGGTGTCCTGGTAAATGGGGCGCATCAACACATTGGGACTAAATCGCTGCGGCTCTTTTTCAACCAGGTCGATTAATTCTTGCCTGGTAAACCACTTATTCATACCTTTTAGATGAAATTTCCCATTTTGAATTTCTAAAGTATGTCGATCCTGATTCAAAAAAAACATATTAAGCAATCCTTTGTGCACATGTACCTGCGCGTGATAGCCGAGTGCGATTAATCGCTGGTTGGTTTCCAGGGTTTTCTGAGTAACCGGTGAATTGTCATTGATCTCTTCCTTAAAAATTGATCGCCCCAAAACTTTCATGCGTTTATCACTTCCATCAATTAAAATCAGTCCATACGATTTGAAGAGATGGGTTAACCAGAGTGCAAAGGCTTTAACAAAATTCTGGTTAGGATGGTAAGCTTCTTTGAGCCTTTCTACCACCTCATCTTTAAATTCGGATGGGTGAGTGTGATCCAGAAGTTCGTTAATGGCAGAATTAATATCAGCATCTAAATTGATCAAAAAAACAGGGCGACGACCATCCTGCCAATCAGGGTGATAGGTGAGTTGTACTACCTGATTTTCTTTATTGATAATTTTTACGTGATTGACTTCACGAAAATCATGATCCTCAGAAGCCAGCCAGAAAACCGGCACATAACAACCTTCACAAGTTCGATTCAACCGCGCGGCTAATTTTATGGTCGAAAGAGCTTTGTAAATCGTATAAAGAGGTCCGGAAAATAAGCCCACTTGCTGTCCGGTTACCACAGCGCAGGCTCGCCTTTCCAGCAAGAGGTCAATATTTTCCAGGGTACGGAATCCACAGCCATAACTCTGATTTTGTTCTTTTAAAATCGAAGCCAGCTTGCCCAGAGGCAATTCTCGATTTCTCACCTCCTCGGCACGTTCCTGGAAGACATCAAAATTGTTGTAATCGCCATTGTAAAACTCCTTCACCTTGCCAAAATTGTCGATATAGTCCTTAACCAGAGAACTAACGCCAGGCAATTCACTCAGGGGTGTTCGCATAGGGCTATTCCTTTTTACCAAGAAGAATTAAACGGGGACTCTCACGATTAAATGGACTTCCATCAAAATCACCAAAACAATGGAGTAGCTTTAGACCGGCTTTTGTGAGCATATTTTTCATCTCGTCCAGGCTATAAAGACGCACCGACTCAAAATATTCTCTAACCTGACTGTTTTCTTTGATTGTTATCTTTTTTTCGATGCGTTCTTCTCTTTGATTGTAAAACCTTTCCTGAATTATTTCATAACCATTTTCATGGCGCCGATCCTGTGGTACTAAATGAGTGATCACATGATGTTTGTTAAGGTAATCCAAAAAAAATTTCCCCCCGCGATTTAAGGCCTCTTCTATACTTTTCAGTGTCTGTAAATTTTCTTCATCTTTTTTAAAATATCCAAAAGTAGTAAAAAAACTTAATATGGCATCAAAAGCCTGTCGAAATGGGATATAGCGCATATCCGCCTGAACAAAATAAAGGCAACATCGTTCCTTACTTGCGCGTTTTCTGGCCAAATTTAATAGCACCGAAGAAAGGTCCAGGCAAATTACTTTATACCCTCGCTTAAATAATTCCGTCGCATGGCGTCCGCTACCACAACCCAGGTCAAGAATTAAATTTGATTTTTGTAAAGGTAGCCATTCTTCAACGAAGTCTATATGTTTTTTAGCTTCGCTTTCATCGCGGTGATAATAAACTTTAAGGTAATCTTCACCAAACCATTCTTTATACCAGGTCATAGAAGCAAGATATAAAGCTATTCTTTTTGTTGTTTTTGATTGAAAGATAAGACCCTGGCTTGCTTCCGGGTGGTTACTTCTTTCTGTTCTTCAGGTTGATTTTCCTCCGCCTCTTCCGGCACGGCTACTTTTTCTATACGTATGGGAATCCCTCCCATGGTAAATTCTGCGCCCCGAATTTGTTCATCATCTATGATCCAGGTCATGATTTTTACAGGAAAGGTTAAAGCCAAGAACTTAACCCGCCACCACCCAGGTTTTACATCCGGCCAGATTTTTTCTATTCTTGCATAAAAAGCCGGCTTGTTTTCAATATAAATTAAAACCAGTTCTTGTTCTAAAATAGCTTCCTGTTTTTGCATAGAACAATATTAATTAATTTAGATTTAAGAGTCAACCCCTTACCCGCGATCTTGACGGAATTTTATTTTGGGTAAAAGCCATTTTCTCGGGCATATCTGGTTAGCCTTTTCTGTAACATTTTTCGGCCACGATGTAAACGAGACATAACTGTACCAATGGGATGCCCAATGATGTCCGCGATCTCTTTATAGCTTAAACCTTCCACATCCGCAAGTAAAACAACCAGACGATATTCATCCGGCAGATTGTCCAGGGCTCGATTGATTTCGTCATCGAACATTTCTTCGTAAGGATACTGATTATTGACATCGTTGAGTTGTTCCCAGTAGTTCTCATTTTCTTCTTTTAATTTAAAAGTAACTTTGTCAAACTCTACTTTTTCCGGGATTTTTTTATTTTTACGATAAATGTTAATATAATTATTAGTGAGAATCCGATAAATCCAGGCACGAAAGTTTGTCCCCGGTTCATAACGATGAAAAAAACGATAGGCTTTAAGTGCTGTTTCTTGCACCAGATCTTCTGCATCGAGCGGATTACGAGTCATGCGCAACGCTAAAGCATATAATCCATTGATATTTTCACGAAATAAAATATCAAATTCATATTTTTTATCTTTAGATTTCATTAACATAACCACTCCTTATTTTTAGCAGACCAAATGGTCTGTTAAAGGTTAAAAAAATACTATGAACTGTGATTGGAACGAATAGTGATACCTTCGAATAGAACGTGTTTTAAATGTTGCAGTTGATTTTCATAAATTGAGCTATCGTCATCAAGTATTGCAAGAAGATTGGCACCAAGGATATTGCATAGAATAATACCTGCGACTGCCATGCCATCGAGTTCTTGTTTAAAAAGATTTTCTTGTTTCCCTTCTTCAATAATAGCCGCAATGACCATCCACCAACCTTTAACGATTTGTCGAATCAGGTTAGCAAATTTTTCATTAACTTCTATCATTTCGGTTGCCAGGGTTAATAAAAGAATGGTTGGACGATTTTCATTTTCACAATTACAATCCCCCGGAAAGGAAAAGATAAGTTCTAATTTTTGTTTGGCGTTTTTGCCATGAATCATTTTAGGTAAAATTTCTTTCGACCAGCATTCTTCAAGAGATTTAATTACGGCTATTCCTAATTCCTCTTTACTTTTGAAATGAAAATAAAAACCTCCTTTTGCCAGTCCTGTAGCTTTAAGAATTTGATTTAAGGAGGTTTTCCCATAACCGTATTTGGTAAAAAGTCGCGTAGCTTCCTGAATAATTAGCTGTCTTGTTTTTTCACCTTTTTCAGTAATGCTTATCATAAGTATTTGTCCTGTAAACTTTGCATATATAACAGACCGATTGGTCTTTTTATTCCTGTGGTTAGAAAAAATTTTGTAATGAAAAAAACAAAATCAGAGTAAAAAATAAAAAGCCCGACTTTTAAAGCCGGGCTTTTTTCAAATGAAAGTAGGAGGGCAAGTTTTTAATTTACCCAGTTACGGAATTCTTGATAAAGTGATAAAACAGCGGGGACATATCTCTGAGTTTCCAGATAGAGATAATCGTTATTCTTGTTGTTGGCAAGCCACACATGTACCTGTTTGCCACCACCATTGTATGCAGCCAGCCCACCGTCGATTTCATAAAGTTCTATCAGACTCGATAGATAGCGACTTCCCAATCTAATATTTACCACCGGATCAAAAAGCACATCTTCGGGACGGGTCCATTTTACTCCTTCAATTTCAGCCAAAAATCTTCCGGTAGAAGGCATAATTTGCATTAATCCCATGGCACCTTTGGGAGAAACCACCTTTGGATCCCATGTGAAGGCGCTTTCATGGGTAATTGTGGCACAAATTAAATCCACATCCAGATTATCATATTTAATACTGGCCTCGTAAATTTCCATAGCGATTTGATATTTTTGCTTCTCCGGCATATCCGGGTTAAAATGATTAATAATTGTAATAACCTTTTGAATATTTTTAGTACGCAAACTATCTACCAGTAGAAAAGCCCGATATTCTTTGACCACTTTTTCAATTTCTCTGGATTTTGCTGCCACATATTTAGCCGTCTTCATAGAGTATAAAACTATGCCAGAAATTACCATGAAATAAATAACTACATAGATTACATATTTTGTTGATTTACTCAATGAAGCCTCCCTGTTTAGTCCACGAACCATTTATATTCTTTTCTATTTTCGGATTCCCTTGTAATTTCTATAATAATATTGATCAATTATATATTTAATTTCTCTCATTTTTACGTAAAAATAATTGAAAGTTCCAAATCATGCCCCTAAAAATCGGTGCCGATGGAGAAAAATGTTCCAGGTCCTTCTGAATTTATTGGAAAATCCCATCTTAGTACCAGTAATCCTCCCATATTGAGACGAATCCCAAAGCCATAAACTGTGTCAATGGGATTTCCGATGTCAGAATTATTAAAGTCAAAGCTACCGAACCAGGCATGGCCCACATCATAAAAGACCAGGGCGGTCAGAAAGTCATACTGGATAGGTAGATATGGAAACACAGGGAATCGAAACTCGATATTTTGAAAAAATGCCTTGGTTCCAAATAATTCACCCCAGTCTGCTCCCCGATATGTAAATGGGCCGCCAATAGTAAATATCTGTCGGTCTTCTCCAAAACTACCGGCTGCCACCAAACGATAGGCCAGTGTATATCTTGGCTTACTTATGGGGATATATTTTCTAAAATCCAAAATGGCTTCTGTCCAGTTTAAATCCCCCACATTCTGTGACCCTATTAATCGAGCACGTGTACCAGCCACCGGAGTACTGAGATGAAACCAGCTAGAAGTATCATGAACAAGTGAACCACCTATCGTTGTAAAAACAGCATTCCCAATATTTCCCTGACTTAATCTTCCGGTAACGAAATTAAATCGAATCACGTCACGTTGTAGAAAATTTAGATTGACGTTAAAATCAAATCGAGTAAAGGTTGTGAAAGGCATGGAAGCCGACAAACCGACTCCTCGCCATATTCTACTTTCCACACTGGCTTCATCGGGCCTGGTAAAAACTCCGAAATCGTTTCGGAATTGATAACCTGTAATAGCCCAGTTAAGTCGACGTTTCTGATTGAAGTAAGTGACAATAATGGTAGATTCCAGAGGATCACCAAATAAAGCGGTTTGAATCAGCAATAATCGATCGCCCAACATATCGCTGAATAGAAAGGCTGATTGGCCAGCAAAACCCACATTGGAAGCAAAAAATCCGGAACCCACAATTAAATCTGGTGATAATTTAGGACTATATCTTTTAATTAAAAATTCAGAACTGTCCGGTAAGTTATAAGCCAGAAACTTTTCATTTGGGTCTTCTAATTCTTCCAGAACTTTTGTTACTGGAGTATCGATTTTTTCTTCATATTGTTCATAATTATCCAGAACAAAGATTTTCCATCCACCATCCCAGAAAGCACTGAATGCCAGACGATTTGTTTCACGGGCTAAGGTAATGGCAGGGCTCTGGGTAATAATACCAGCCACACCCGTGACAAAATTGGTGATACGATAAATTTCATGTGTTTGTAAATCCATTGAATAAATATTGGGAATACCGGTCATATCAGAGACAAAAAGTAGGTGCTTACCATCTTTTGTCCAGACAGGATTTATAAAGTTTCCGCCGGTTTCGGTTAACAATTCAATCTCTCCAGATTCCACGTCATATAGAGCCAGGTTATAATTACCCCAGATCATGTTTTCAACGTCAGTGTTGGGACCTCTATCTGTTGTTATTGCTATTTTTTTACCGTCAGGAGACCATTGGGGATGTAAATAAGTATATCGGTCATTGGTTAACTGAACTAAATTAGAACCATCTTCATCTGCGATGTAAAGGTTTCTCCAACCACCCTTTAAACCTGTGAAGACCAATTTTTTACCATCTGGTGACCAGGATGGAGCGGCCAGGCTGGTTATGCCTTTGAATTTTAATTTTTTAATCACCTTTTTTTTCTTTGCATCAACAATATAGATGGCGTCGTTTGCCCCCGCTTTTGCTGCAAATGAGAACTTACTTCCATCTGGCGACCAATTCATGGAGGTTTCAAAATATCTCAATGTATGATAACTTTCACTGGAACCGCTTTCTACGATCTTTTTGGGTTTAGTTTTTTCTACATTACTTAAATCTTCGTTTAATTCTTTTAAAAATAAATTTAACACGAAATTTTTATCACCCACATAAGCTAAAAACTTTCCATCAGGTGATAAGGAGGGCACAATGCTAATTCTCGAAAATTGTCCCTGTGGGAAAGTTACCTGTTTGGCCAATTCACCGGGTTTCTGAAGTATGATGTTACCGGGCAAGTATCGTGTACGTGCATCGGCATGCCACCGTTTCGAAAGTTCCACGATATCCAATCCTGTGTGAGCTTTAAATGCTCGATTGATATCACCGGTTGCACGGGCTGTTTTAAAAATACGTCCCACCACTTCTTTTCCATACCGTTCACCTACATAATACCAGATAGCCTGTCCCATCCGGTAAACTCGAATATCAAATACCTGAGCCATTTCTGGAATCGAAAGTAAAGAACCGTTAAGAATGGCGTCGCGCATCCACATGCGAGTGATGTTATCCATACCAACCGAGAGGTATTCTGCCATACCTTCAATAAACCATAGGGGTGGATTAAAGCGACGTACCAAATCTGCTGGATCTTCGGCTGACATGATGGCAAATTGAAAGGCGTGCACCATTTCGTGTGTAAGAACATGGACAAATTGTCCATACGAACCAGTAATTGGTAAAACCATGCGCCCTTTTAAAGATTCGGTGACTCCCTGAGTCCCTTCACTAATAAAACCCTGTATAGCATTTGTTTGTTGAAAATCGTTATGCGAAGCGTAAAGTAAGAGAGGGATTTTTTTCTTGAAATTATAATCTAAAATTTCACTCAAATAGGCATAAGATCTCTCGGCTATAACAGCAGCATCCATTGCCGCTTCTCTTTCACCTTTATAATAGTACAAATCAAAATGCTCCGTTCGAATAACAGACCATTTGAAGGATTTGTATTGAACCTTATTTTTCCCAAATCCGAAGATATCTCCGAATTGAGCTTGTGCCTGACTGTGTAAACCCAATACAAAGCTTATACAAAAGAATATCAAAGAAAATTTTGATAAGCGGTTTAACTTAACCCTCCGGTAAAAGTTTAAAGAGAACATGTTAACAGGCCTCCACTATATATTAAATC
>CAZMEG010000021.1:0-16570 GCA_964565205.1 uncultured Cytophagia bacterium | reverse complement strand
TCCTGTTTGCTGCGCAATTACATCGATATGTTTGGGTTCGTTGGAAAGAATATTCAGTAAGGCCTTTTCTTCGTTAGAGAGATTTAGTTGGGCAATTCTCTGCTGGTTAATTCTTTTGGCTCTTTCAAGATGTGGTTCTAATTCTTCGAGAATATCTTCAACCGAAGAAACTAATTTGGCCCCCTGATTAATTAATCGATTGGTACCTACACTCTTTGGACTATCAATATTTCCGGGAATCGCAAAAACCTCGCGATTTTGCTCCAGGGCCATGGCCGCAGTAATTAAGGCCCCACTTCTTTCACCTGCTTCAATGACCAGTGTGCCAAGAGTCAAACCACAGATAATGCGATTTCGTCGGGGGAAGTTCATTTTGTCAGGTTTTGTCCCCATGGGAAATTCCGAAATTATAGCCCCGCTGGATTCAATACGTCTGGCTAAATTATTATTCATTGAAGGATAAATTATATCCACTCCGGAACCCAAAACGGCCAGCGTCCGACCTCCTTTATTCAAAGCCGTGGTATGGGCCAAGGTATCAATCCCATAGGCAAGGCCACTTACAATCGTGAAGCCATAACGCACAAGTTCGGCCGTGAATTTTTCCGTTATCAACTTCCCGTAATCAGTTGGCTGACGGGTCCCCACTATTGCGAGAGAGTTCTTATCTTCGGACTTTAATTCGCCACGCACAAAAAGTAAGGGAGGAGGATCATAGATATGCTTTAAGTTCTCAGGATAGGTCTCATCCCAAAAAGTAACAATTTTAGCTCCATATTTTTCTATCCTCTGTATTTGCTTTTTTACTTCATCCTCCTCTTTGAATTGCTTTATGGTTGTAGCCAGCTTTTCATCTATTCCATTTACCGTCACGAGATCCTTTAGGGATGCATGGAGAACAGCCTGGGGACTTTTAAATCGAGCCATCAATTTTCTAATACGCATAGATCCCATTCCGGGTATCATAATCAACTTCAGGAGAGCTTCAATATCTTTATTCGATTTCATGTTTTACTCGTTCTAATTCCTGCCAAATAAGATCTTTTAAAGGTTCTAAACCTTCACCTGTAACGCTGGAAATTGTACAAATTGGCTCTTTTACCAATTTTTTTAAAGCAGAAATGTCCAGTTCCGGACAAATATCTATCTTAGTAACAGCCACAATTCTCGGTCGTTTAATCAGCCCCGGATTATATTTTTCCAGTTCATTAAGTAAGGTTAAGTAATCAGCTTTCAAGTCCTGGCTCTGGCATTCAATTAAAAGTACGAGCACTCGAGTTCTTTCTATGTGTCGTAAAAATTCCATGCCCAAACCTTTTCCCCTGTGAGCTCCTTCAATGAGACCTGGTATATCTGCAACCGCAAAACTACCATAATCGCGATATTTAACAATGCCCAAATTAGGACTCAAAGTAGTAAAAGGATAATCAGCAATTTTGGGACGTGCCGCTGAGATTTTAGAAAGTAGAGTTGATTTACCAGCGTTAGGTAATCCTACCAGGCCAACATCGGCTATCAATTTTAATTCCAGCTCCAGTTCTTTTTCTTCGCCTGGTTCACCCGGTTCCCATTCTCTCGGTGCCTGATTTGTAGGCGAAGCAAAGCGAGCATTGCCACGGCCTCCGCGTCCACCCCTCGCTACAACAATGGACTGTCCCGGTTCTATTAAATCACCCAGTATCTCACCGGTTCTGGCATTTTTTATCACGGTGCCCACAGGTACTCTCACAATCTTATCTTTGCCATTTCGGCCATGTTTATTGGCGCCCTTGCCATGTTCACCTCGCTCTGCTTCATAGCGTGGGTTGTATTTAAAATCGAGTAGGGTGCTTAGATTGGGATCAGCCACTAAAATGACATCACCGCCTTTTCCACCATCGCCACCGTCTGGGCCACCTTTGGGCACATATTTTTCTCTTCGGAAACTCACGCACCCACTGCCGCCGTGCCCTCCTTTAACATATATTTTTGCCTTATCTATAAACATAATTTTCGGTGGGATAGTATTCTTTAAGTTTTGATTGTAATTTTTTAAAAAATAAGACGGGTAAGAAAAAAACTGGAAGAATTTTGACTCCTCTCTATAACCGAGGCATTAATTTTAACCAAAGGTTTTTTGTTTAAAATACTCGATACGTTTTTTCTTGGTATCCAGATTTAATTTTTTTAAATATTTCCTCATTGCAAACCAGCCCAATTTAATGTTGCCAAAACGGGGAGTGTTTAAAGTTTTCATTATCTGAATGGTACCATATTCGGGATTTTCAATAACAATCTGTCTGATTTTATCTTCAATAGATAACGGTTGCTTTACTTCAGGGGTTGAGACAGGGATTTCTTCTTCTTTAATTGCCGTTTCAGATGGGGTAGTCTGAAATTTCTCGCCTTCGGAGCTGTTGCCGGTGGGTTCGGGCTTTGGTACAGGTCTTGCAATGGGGGAGGTTTTATCAAAATCCCTGATAGCCTCCTCAAGGGAATCAAAAGCTTTTAATATATGATTAAATTCCAGCAACTCGAAAACTTCGTAAACTTCAGGGATCATTTTTACCAGCTTTAAATCGCCACCCTTTTCGCGAATTCCTTTAATCTCACTGATAAATATTCCCCATCCTGCACTACTAATGTAATCCACATTGCCCAAATCAATGATAATATTGTAGCAATTAGATTTTAAAATATTATTCAGTGAATGTTCAAGCTCCGCAGAAGTCGTCGTGTCAATATAACCACCTACTTTAATGATGGCTATATTTTTCGGTGATTCAGCTTTTTCAACTGAAACTTGAATACCTTCCATGGATCTAACCCCTTTATTTTAATATTTCAAATAACAAAAATACAATCTAATAAATTAATAGTCAACTTGTTTATTAAATTAATTTCATAATTTTTTTAATTTTTTCTTTTATATCCTCTCTTTCGGGATCAATTAACAATACGTGCTTCCATTCCTCAATGGCTTTTTTATACTGGCCACGATTAGCATAAATGACCCCGGTATTTTCATAGGCGGTCACATCATTGGGATCTAATTGTTTAACCTTTTCATAAGAACGGACCGCTTCGTCATACATCTGATTTCTAAAATAAGCATTTCCTAAAATACTGTAAGCCTCTTTGTAGTCTGGAAAAGAATTAATGACTTTTTTAAATTCTTCAATAGCCAGATCATACTGTTTATTCTTATAATACCTTATGCCCTGGATTAACATCATTTCACGATTTCCTAAATCTGCAGACTCTTCCAGTTCATCAGTTTGATCTTGTTGTTGATGATCGGTAGTTTCTTCAATTTCAACTATTTTAGGTGATTCATCATCTCTATCTTTATTATTTTCTGTTATCAGATTATAATTAATTTGTTCATCGATAGTCTGAATTAAATCAGCAAAAGATTCTTCTTCAAAATCATCTTTACTCTCTTCAGTTTCCTTCTCTTCCTCTAAGAGTTGAGATATAATTTTATCTTCAAGGTCTTCTTCTGAATCATCAATTACACGCTCCTCACTCAGGTCTGCATCAGAAGAAACTGTCAAATCTTCTTTTTCAACCTTTACAACATTACTTTCAAATAAATCTTCTTTTTCATCAAGCGTCTCTTTTTCTTTATGATCCTGATCGAAATCTTTGGTCGTAGCTGTTCTTCCATTAAAATCTTCATCTGTTACAATTTCTTTTTCTTCAAAAGAAATGGATTCTTTAATATTTTCGGTTTCAAACAAACCATCAAGGGAGAGATCGATTTCTACATCATTTTTTAAATCAAGGGGTACCTCCTCTTCAGTTTCTTCACTAACGGGTTTTTCTTCTTCAACTGGTGTCTCATCAAAAGAAATGACTTTATCTAGTTCGATTTCCGCGTCATTGTTCTCTTCTTCCTCTAATTCAATTGAATCGGTTGTAACCCCGGTTTCTTTAGCTTGGTCAGTAGATGGCGTGTCACCTTCTATTTCAATGGATATTTCGTCCTGTTGGGTTCCCTGATCTACAGATTCTTCCTCCACAGATAAATTGTCTTCAAAACTGAAAATTTTGTCAATCTCTATTTCTGCTTCCTGGGCATCTTCCATTTCAACGGATTCTGGCTCTCCCTCTGTGTCTCGAATCGGCTCTTCAGGTTCAGTTTGTTCCTCTTTTTCCTCTGTTTTAAGTATCGATTCATCTTTTTCTATGGACTCCTCATCAACCGTCAAACTTTCTTCAAAGTTAAAAATTTTATCGATTTCGATTTCTGCCTCAGAAGATTCTTCCATTTCAATTGAGTCAATTGGTGTGGCGGTGTCTATTTCTTGATCTGCAGGCACAGCCTGGTCTTCTTTTTCAACTCTTTTATCTTCTTTTGTCTTAGGCTCAACTGGAGGAGTTTCCACATTGTCCTCTAAACCCCCGGATAATAGCTCATCCAGAGAAACTCCCAATAACGGTTCCATGTCTTCAGGAGTTTTTTGGGAATCCTGAGTCACATCTTCATCTAATGAAATCTCGCTGGATGTTTTATCTACATTTTTGTCAGGTATTTCTTTAGTTTCTGGTTCTCTTTTCACTTCATCGGAAACAGGGCTCTGTGGTTTTTCTTTTTCAAGGTCAGCCGATTCCACAGATTCCTCGTCAGGCTCAACTAATTCCTTTCTGTCAATAATGATTTGCCCATCGAGAGTTAGAAGCGGGGTACCCGGTGGCTTTAACCGTCGGCGACCTTTTTTACTTTTAGCCACATAGGCTTCTCGCAGTTGACGAGTATTGAGACGACTGCGGACTAACTCTTCATAAATCTTGCTTTCACTAATTTTGGTATAACCATAACGTTCGGTGTTTAATTCTTCACTAATTCTCCCGGCCCCATATTCTGGATGTCTCTGGATGATATCAAAGATTTTGGTTTTTTCTTCGATGCTGAGATGCTTAGCTTCAACGGAGACTTCCTTATCTATTTCAAAGGCATCCACCCCTTCTTCTTCAAAAATACGTTTATATTTGTTATAATAAGAATAGGTAGTGATACCGGCAATTTCGCAGGCCTCGCGAATGCTTTTACCATTTTCGGTTAACTGAAAAACCTGTTTAGCCCGCCTTAACTCATCTTTTTCACGAGAACTTTTTTCTTTTATGGCAACTAATGTAATATCATCATACTGGGGTTGTCCTTCCGTAAACGAGTAAATGTCTTCTTTTAATTTTTCAACGAAATCTTTAACTGGCAAATGACCAAATTCACGCACGACCTTGAGTAATCTCTCTTCTCCATAGAGCTCCCTTTTAGAATTCATCGCTTCTGTGATGCCATCGGTATAAATCAATAAGATGTCATCTTCTGCCAGTTGAATGGTATCGGATTCGATATAATCGGTAAATAAATTAGATTGAGGTAACTGAATCCCAATCGGGAATCCTTTAGGATTAAGGTAATAGGTTTTTTTACTGCTACCGCGGTACAAAATCATTGGATTATGTCCGGCACTGGCAAAATTTAAACGTCTCTTTTTAGAATCTATAATCAAATAAAAAATAGTAACAAACATGCCCTTTTTCATATCATTCTTAACGAACTCATTAACTCGAGCCAGCACCACCGCCGCATCTTTTATTCCCCGTGCTTCGGTTCTTAATGCCGTTCGTATCATGGTCATTACCAGTGATCCGGGTACACCTTTACCTGAAACGTCAGCCACAGCTATGCCAAGCGTATCTCGATCTACTTCAACAAAATCGTAATAGTCGCCACCCACTTCTTTGGCTGCTTCATAATATGAGGCAATTTCATAGCCTTCCAGCTCGGGAAATTCCATAGGCAGAAGGGTTTGTTGAATTTCCTGAGCCACCTGCATCTCTTTTTGCAGACGTTCCTGATCGGCCAGATTTTTTTGAGATTCTCGAAATTTATGGGTAATTTCGCTGAAGGCCTGAGCAATTTCACCTATTTCAGTGGAAGAATCGATATCGAGTTCATCTTCTAACTCACCCTGTTCCTGTCCAAGAGCCTTTACCCAATCAGCCAGCTTCCGGAAAGGATTCATTACTATGTAAATGAGTACCGCTACACCTGCATAACTAAACAGGAGAATTAATAATGATAAACGTAAATTGTTTAAACGAATGGCGCGGATTTGCTTTTCTATTGGTTCCGAGGCTAAAAAGATATGAGCCTTGCCGAATAGTTCACCGGTATTTTTTACAAAAACAGGTACTTCAAATTCATAAACCCCTACTCCATTGGGCAATTTATATTTATAAATTCCAGAATCCACGTTTTCTGCATCGGCGGGACGACTAAAACGGGAAGTGATTTCTTCAACGATTGAACTGGAAATAATCTCTCCAGTATTATGTTCAATCGAAATTTTGTAGATCTGACCCTTAACTTCTTCATAATAGGGTACTAAAGCCGCATCCAAGGTGGTTACATCCAGGTTTATTCGGCTCAAGCGATTAATAAGTTGGCGTGTATAAGTTTGTCCCTGTTCGATAAAATCGTTAATAATTTTATCATCCGCTCTAAAAAAATAAAATAGATATCCGCCAATAATAAGAAGTGTTATGACAAAAACGGTCCGGAAGAAATATTTTGCTTTTAGTGACAAGGCATGAGGGGTAAAAAAACTGTACCATCTTTTCTTTTCCCCGGCTGGACGATATTTAGTCATCCGAAGTTCATTGCCTTCTTCGGTCTTACGGTAATCAATTTCGTCCATTAACTTACGCATGATAAAGATGCCCAACCCGCCTTTTTTGCCGATATCCACATAACGCTGCAGGTCAGGATCTTTCACGCGCTGGGGGTCAAAATAAGTGCCCTGATCAACCAAAGCAATGGTAAGGCTATCTTTTTTAACAATAGCCCGGATAGTGATTAAACCCTGTTTCTCACGGTAAGCATGTCTGATTATATTGGTGGCGGCCTCATCTACGGAGAGTTTAAATGCATTGATTATCTTATCTGAAAAGTTATGTTTTCGTCCGATTTGCGTAACAAAATTACGCAAATCTTTCAGATAATCAATATGAGCTGGAACTTTAAGTTGTTCTTTTACAGCTTCTTTTAACAAACTAAACCTTTAGGAGTTATTGTTGATTTTTAAGTTTATCATTGGCAAGATCAATGAGATCGAGAATACGTTTATTATACGGTTGTTTCTCCCTTGCTTGTTCCCAAATATCTATGGCTTCTTTGTATTTACCCTGTCGGAATAGCTGTAAGCCTTTTATATACAATTTACGTACATCAGGTGGCATTGCCTGAACGGTTGCAATGGCTCGCGCTTTTGCTTCTTCAAAATATTTTCTTGCCAGCGGGTCTCTGGGTTTAATTTTTAAAGCCTTTTCAAAAAATTCAGAGGCCATTTTAAAGTCTTTACTCTCGTAATACCGAATGCCCTGATCAAAATTTCTCTGGAAATTAAGCTCTATTTCAAATTGTTTAATTTTGTTTTCAACGGTTACACGTTCAGAGGAGGTTAACCCTTTGCCCATCAAATCATTTAGAATAGCCAGAGCCTGAACATAATCTTTACGTTTCGCCAGTGCGTTGGCTCGACGGATGGTTTCCTTTACATTCCCTTTGATCTGTTCTTCAGCCATTTGAATATCTTTTTCAATTTTGGCTTTCTCTTCTTTAGCCCAGTTCGGTAATAAATTGGGTTCAACTGTATTAATTCGATTTAACACCAACTGCCATTCGCTTATGGCTTTGGAGAAGTCACCATTTTTGAAAAATTCGTTGCCCTTTTCTCGATGTTCCAGAATAAAACGTTGCAATTCCTCAGCAAGAGCTGACTGTGTAGCTTCGACCGCGTACTTCTTTCTTAATTCTTCCTGTTGTGCATCGTATTTTTGATCCGCTTGCTCCAGGAGAGTACGAGCTTCTTCGATGGCCGAATTGGCAGTTTCAATTTTAATATTCACCTCGCTTTCATCTATACCATCGTTTTTCATATTTAAAGCAGTTTCCAGCAACGTGTTGGCGGCTTCCAGAGCATTATTGAAATGTACGTAAGCAGCCAGGTAATCTCCTTCACTCATTTTAGTACGGCCAGCTTCCATATTTTCATAAAATTCACTTTCACGAGAAAACCAGATCTGATTTTGTACCTGCCGTTGTAATTCTCTCTGACGCCGTTCTTCAGCAATACGTATGAGTTCGGTCTTGCTTTTACCAAATTCAAATGTAACGGTGAAACGATGATTTGCGTTAAAATCCTGCGCATCGAATAATTTACCATAAGAATAATCAATATGAATATTACGATAAGTAGCACCTGCGCCGAAGGCTACTGTACCATCATTAAAACCAAATCTAATGGATGCCTTATCTTGAAAACGAAATTCAGAGCCAAAATGAAGTGTTGCAGAATTTCTGGAATTTTTATTAATATCAAAAGAAATCAACAATTTATTATTCTGTTCCCCCCAGGTTATAGGTTTGGCAAAACCAAATCGTATATTTCTTTCCGATTTAACACTTTCTTCCACAATTCGGAGAGAAGGGGTAACAAGATTCTGCAAATTCAATCCAACCTGAACATCCCGTAATATGTCATTTTCAAAATCAGGTTTATAAAAGAAGCCAAAATCCAGCCCGAAGCCCGCATCTGAAACGCCGAGGCTACTAAAACGCTCGATCCTCAGGGAGGAGCCAAGAGCAAGATGGTCGTTAATTGATTTTGCATAAGAAAATAAAAATAACTGTTGATTGATTCCAAACGAATTCCCTTTCACAGCATTTTCGTCATATTCATTAATTCCATCTGTACCAATCCTTATCCAGCCAAAACCAAAGCTGCCAATAGATATGGTCGGATAGACAAAGCCTACAAAGCTATAACTGGAACCGGCAATTAAATTGGAATAGAAAAAGGAGGCACTTTTCTTCTCAACAAATCCCAGTGCACCCGGGTTGAAAAATACCACGGCCGGATCATGTGCGATAGCTACATAGGCGTTACCCATAGAAATCGCCCTCGATCCAATCCCTATTTTATTGAATATATTACTCACCCCTCCTTCCCCCTGGGCATAAATTGTACTAAATGGTACGAATATGGTAAAAAATATACAACCAAAAAATAATTTTGCGTCCCTGATCATTTGTTTTTTTCCATTTTTATCGAGTTACAGCAATTTTTGTCATTGCTTTTCCATTTTTTGTAATTAATACAGCAACATAAGCGCCATTAACCACCTTTTGACCTTTATCATTGGTTCCATCCCAAACAATGTCGCCATCATGGTTTCCTGCCTGACCCTGTAGTGAGTTTGCTGTAAAAGTTTTTGACCAAACCAGTTCACCAAGCAAGGTATAAATTCGAATAGTTACCTCGGAGTCGTTGGGTAAATAATAATTAAATTTAGTTACAGGTCGCGCAGAGTAACCAAATGGATTAGGATAATTGAAGAAGCTCTTTTGCAAATCAGCTTCCGTTAAAACAACAAAGCCCGGAGTAAGCGGTTGATTAAGCACCATTCCCAGAGTATCTTTTATGGCTACCGGATTCTGGTCAACATCAATGGCTGTAATATCATCCTGGGGCGATTGAATCACCAATTCAAACGTTTGATGATTTGTTGCATTTAAAATATCCACCTGAAAATCAAGCGAAAGCGATTGAACCGGTTGAACAATCAAATCAGGTTCAAAATCAATGGGCAAAGGATTGTTATCAGATAGGGAAGAAGTTTGAGCATAAACAACATCTGGATTGTTGTAATCAACTACAGCGATTCTACTGAAAACAGTGTTAGGAGCCACAGGGTTACCATCTTTATCCTGAACGGTTATTTTTAAATCTTTAATCGTAATGTTGTTATCGCTGTTATTATCAAATTTAATTCCAAACATTGAAATATTTTTACCACTCCGAATAACCGTAGTGGGTTTTTTCTCTGTTAATAAAGTCGCGATCAAACTGATAGGTTCAGTGGATACAGGAATGGTTACCTGAGTAGGATTTAATGGGGGCTTGAGATTAGTATTTTCATCGACAGATTTCGAGATAATGGTTACAACAATATCTTCAATTCCACGAGTTTCCTGAGGAGCTCGTATGGTCCAAAGAACCTGATCATTTTCAAAGATGGGTCTGGTAAGCTGGTCTTTAGTCGTATAACCTTTAGGCAACGTTAAATTGACACTGTCTACGCCAGCTAAACCCGCTTCACCAGAATTTAAAAGCTGGGCTGTGACAGTAAAGCTCTGGCCCAGAGTTAATATGCGATCCTGAGCCGAAGGAGGTCCGGAAATAAAAGCTGACAAACTCAAATTGGCTTTACTCAAAACAGTAACAAGAAGTGTTTTGTCCTGAGAATTAATAATTTTATCCGGATCGCTGATATCTCTACCGGTTGCACGTACTGTAATATCACCGGAAAAATTACTTAACGGAGCTTTTAAAGTCCAGGAAACCGTTGCCTTTGGCCCCTGTGAGTTAATATCTCGAAACCGGTCGCCTCCAATCACATCGAATCCTGATCCCGGCGGCCAGTCAATTTCTGCCTGCACATCAGTTACCCGATCAAATTGAATTACAGCTTCCACGATAAATTGTTGCTCGGTGGAAAGTGTATCATCAGTTGCTCCAGGAGGAGAAATAATACGAACCGTATCTATCGCAATAAAACCCACATCGATGACCTCTAAATTCAGGACTCGATTGGTTTGGCCCTGTGCAGCCGTTTGATTGGTATTTTCATCATTGGGAATGCTATCCATTTTAACTGAAATAGATTTGCTGCCAAGGGAAATAGATTGAGGTACGACTAAATTCCAAACAACTTCCTGTCCGGGGATAAATGGCTTACTCAATTCATCCTGCGTTTCAAAGCCGGAATTTCCAAGATTCAATAATAATTTGGCGGGCCCCTCAACGGCGGCTTGACCTATATTGAGTACCAGGGCGGAAACTTGAAACTGTTGACCGATAGATACGGTGGTGGCATTATTGGGATTGGAGACTTTAAATATTTCCAGGTTAAGCAAAGCTTTATTTACTGCCACCACCTTTATGGTATCGGTAGTTTCAATGGCCAGTGTACTATTGTCAAATCCCCTGGCTTTAAGAACGATGTCAACCGGATTTATATGAGATTGTGATGACGCACGAATTCTCCACTGTATAATTTCTTCAACTTTTGGATTTTGAATAGTTAAAGAATCATTAAAAGGGGGCACTAAAGAATAGCCATTCGCCAACGAAAGGTCTAATAATAAATCGACTCGATCGATATTTTTTGACATATTCAGAGTTGTTTGCAGAGTAAATTGCTGACCGGTTGAAAGGGTATCATCACGTGCTCCAGGGGGCGCTACAATACTGAGATCCGTAATAGTTAAATTTATGCCGGTCGTTTGAATAACTTTTTGATCTTTATCTTTCTGGACAACAGCCGGTTGTTGAGTATTCAACTCAACAGGTATTTTGGTGATTTGTACGGTAAAAGTGTCATCTGTGGAAGAAGTTAAAGGTGCCACCACTCGCCACAGCACATCCTGATCCTGAACAAAATTCTGCTCGGCTGGAGTTTGATCTAAAAGAGTATAATTGCTGGGAACGGTCAGCATTATCTTACCGCTATCATCCACACGTGCCTGACCCAGGTTGTTAACTCTGGCTTTAACTGTGAACGTATCGCCGACCGTCTGAAATTGCTTTAATTCTGTTATGGAAACTTTCAACGATGCGGGTGTTTGAATTTTTATGCTGGCCGTGCTATCTAATGCCACACCAATCTTGGCCGGTTGTCCACTTTGCTGACCGGTGGCACTGATAATGGAGGCTGTAAAGGTCTCTCCCACTCCATTTGGCGAATCTGCTGCTACTACATTAAAATCAATGGAGCGGGTGGTATTGGGTGAAACCAGAGATAATGTGATTTCATTATCCTCTATATTTGAAGCTCCATCGGTGGTTAGCTTTACCGTAACATTTACCAGAGGCTCGTTGATATCATTCTTTATGCCAACTCGAATTTTGAATGGTTGAGAAATATTGACCAGACCAAAACCCGGTTCTGAATTATTAGTTATTGCTCTGGTTAATTGAATAAAGATTGTTTCTCCGGGGCTTATAATATTTACTGTACCGGATCCGGAATCGTTAGTATCGTCAAAAATAGGATTGCCCGTGGCAATATCGGTGCCCTCTACTCGCCCGGTAATAGTAGCCGTTCCAGTAGTAGTCCCGGTTTTGTCTATGATGAAGTCCAGAGTGTCGGTAACTCCAGCAGCTAAGACATTATTTCCACTTGCCAGTTGACTGGGATAAATGATGGTGTACTGTCCTGTAACGTCGGTTCCTATTATAAAACGAATAAATGTTTTTTGTGAGGAAAAATTAATTAATATATCATCGTTACCGTTATTTTGCACAGCCATTCTAACCCGCCAGTTATTTTCCTGACCGGCAAAGACGGTAGGCGTTGGATCTGGAATTAATGATAATATTTGTAATGCCGGAGCGCCCCGGACATGCCAGTTTAATGGAGAAGAGGTAGAAAGATCGCTGATCAATTTATTAGAGTTGGCATCCCGCCCAAATACCTGTACATCCACCACATAATCTCCGGGTTCGGCTGTTGCGCCTACCAGTACAATAAAATTAAAATCTTTTTCCACGCCCCCTGCTAAGGAATCTGGATTATTACTGTCTGCTACAAAGGGGAAATTGGAACTGGCATCGGTAACGCCATCCTTTAAAAATTTCAGTTTGACACTATCGATAAGTGCAATTGCAGAACCAGCGCCTGCTGGATTTGCAATCTTAACCGTTACCATTATATTAGATTGGTTCACCGTCACAGTGTCCTGCTGACTACCATTAGCGCTTCTTACTGATTTAGCTATTAAAGCTGCTGGTTTTTGAACAGTCCAGCTATCTACCTGCAAGGCCCCCTGAGCTCCAATGGGGGTTCCATCTATCTGACCGTTCACTTCTCCATCAATTGTAATGGTTTCCAGTGATGCATTAATATTAACATTTACGGAAAATTGTAATGTTATTTCACTTTGCGGGGGAATAGAAGTGTTTCCATCTATGCGTTGTTGTGTGTATTCACCGGTTCGGTTTACGGTGCCTGTAAAGGTTAAGCTGGCCGATAAATTGTTGATGGTCGAAGCACTAATGTTGCGCACGACCATATTTACCAGGATCCCTGTTTGCCCCTGACTCACGGTTACGGGATCTGTTTCAATGGAAATAATGCTCATGCTCCCGATGGCAATAGAAGTATTCCCTGTGGCACTGCCATTCACACTGGACACACTGATTACGGCCGTCCCTCCAAGGGTTCCTGCTTTAAACTGGAAGTTTAATTTACTCTCGGCATTCGTTGCTATTTGATGACCATTAAGTTGAGGATCGGCGTCAGGGGTGGTTATGCTACCTAAATTATCCGGTACGATTCCAACGGTGAATAAACGATTTTGTCCAACCGGATTGCTGTCGCTATCAAGTATAACTTCAGAAACAATCTGCGAAGTTGAGGTCCCATCGGCAGGTAAAGACTGGGGCGTAGCGGTTAATTGAACATTCCCTACGGGTACACCAGGAACGACCGTAATAATGCCGGTACTATCATCATCTGCGGTTGGATGAACAGCAAATATTTTACCTGAAGCCGGTGCCAGTGTAGGTAAAAATTTTACACTTACACTCGAATCGCTTATAACCGGTTGTAGCGTTCCACTGGAAGACCATTTCACCGGGACATCTCCAACAAAGTTGTTTCCGGCATCATAACCAGCAGCATATAAAGTCAAGGAATCATCAGAGGTGAGTTGAAAATTGCCTACTTCTAACCCCTGGCCTCCCGGAGCATTTCGAATTACAATTTTGGCAATACTCCCCACCACGATGGTTCCGGTAGTATCGCCAATGACACCGGTGGTATCGGCCTTTATTTTTCCGGAAGTGTTGGGCGTCACCGGATCAAAAACGGTACTGGTACCGATCAGGGGACTGGGCAAATCAAGGGTACTGGGGGAACCATTTGGGCCGGTAGTATCCCAGGTCGCCACTACATCACGAATAAAATTATTCATGGAGTCGTACCCAGCCGCATACAGGGTCAATTTATCATTCAGGGTTAAAGCCACGTCACCCACCTCACTACCCAGGCCACCTGGCGCGTCTCGAATAATCAATCGATGTAAAGCTCCGGGCTTCACCGTAAATAAATTAGAAGTGCCGGTTACATTTCCGCTGGTTGCGGTTATCTTTGTGCTGATGGCTTTAGTGATTTTTACATTCTGTGTCAATATACCATTAACAAAAGGGTCTGAGGTTGTTGGAGTTAAAGTACCGGTCTCATCAGACAATGTAACGGTTTGATTAAAAGAATCAATCACATTATTAAATGTATCCTGAGCTGTTACAGTAATGGGAAACGGAACCCCTGCTATCTGAGGTGTAGAAATGGGGTCAAAAGTAAAGTGATGTAATGCAGCAGGTACCACATCGAATGGTGCCGTTATGCCAGTTTTATTATTAAAATTCACCGTAATGGTATTATTGGTTCTTGCAAGTGTAATTTTAACGTTAGCTGCAGCTAAACCGCTGGTAAAAGTCATGGTGGTAGGTGAAATGGTCGACGTTAAATCGCTTAATGAAGCCACACCATTGAAATCATCCTGAACATTTTCATAAGCATCCAGAGCTGTACCATTTATTTGAAAACTTGCCCCAGCAGTTTTGGCACCCGGAACAGCCAGTTCTAATTTGAATGAAGCAAGACCAGCAGGAAGAACAGTAATCGCACTGGTGGTAGCCGTAGCGGTTCCAGAAATTCCTTTAATTTGTACACCGGCTTCCGCTTTAAATAAGGTTACCGGAACACTTCCTGTGCCATTCACCACATTGATGCTTGGCAAAGAAGGTAAAGTACCATTAGGAGCAGCATGATTTCCGCCATCCAAGAAACTTAATGTAACGGTTCCACTTACAGGGTTTCCATTAATGTCTTGAGCATCGGTGACCGTCAAAGTAAACGAAGTTCCAGCCGTAACCGTTGTGGCACTGGGCGTGAGGGTAAAACTTGCTATATTTCCGGCCGTGACCGTTATATCGCTGCTGCTCACATTCACTGCACCATCCTGAACCGTAATTGTATGAACACCCACCGTGTTCAAAGTAAATTGGGTACCAGGGAAGACATGAACGCCAGCATCAACGCCGGTAAATGTATATGGGTTGGGTAAAACCGCGATTGGATCTGTCGAACTCCAGGTGACTGTCCCAAGATAATTGGTTTTAATATTGTTAAAAGCATCAAAAGCGGTTACGGTAACATTATTAGCGCCAAAGTTATTTCCGGCTGTAACTGCGGTTGGAAAGCCCGTCATGGTAAAATGATCCAGAGCCGCAGGATTCACGGTAATATTGTCACTGTTCTTGCTAATATTTGCGCTTGCATCATTAACGGTAATAAATTGAGTTCCCGCTGTTTTTAAAATAAACTGGTTACCAGAAAAGGCATGCGTACCATTATCTGCAAGGTTAAATGTAAAATTAGAAGGCAAGGAGGCGTTAGGGTCGCTACTGGTCCAGCTAATTGTGCCGGTATAGTCCGTCTTGGTATTTCCAAAGATGTCCTTCGCCGTCACCGTCACGTCATTCGCCGGCGAAGGAAACGACTGCCCCGCTGTTACGCTCATCGGCACCCCGCTCATCACAAACGAACCCAGAGCACCTGGATTCACCGTGATCGTTCCCGTCTGACGCGTCACTCCATCCGCTACCCCCTGAAGCACCGTCCCCACCGCATTCACCAGCACCTGAGTGGCACTCCCACTCCCAGCACTCACCGTAATGTCACTCAAACTCGGTGCACTTCCATTCGGAGAATTGCCCCCGCCCGAACTCACACTCACCACCACCGTCCCCGACCACGCATTGCCAAACGCATCCACCGCACCACTCACACTCAATGTAAACCCTACCCCCGCCGTCTGCGTGGTACCAGCATTCAATGTAAAATCACTCAAACTCGCCGCATTCACCGTGATCGCATCGCTCGTCTCCGATACCCCCGCCGCTCCATCTGTCACCGTGATCGTCTGACCCCCCGCCGTCTTCAACACAAACCCACTCCCCGCAAACGTGTGACTCCCATTGTCTGTACCCTGAAATGTGTAATCCAACGGTAAACTCGCCTGCCCATCACTGCTCGACCAGCTCACCGTCCCCAAATAATTCGTCTTCGTGTTGCCAAAGATGTCCTTCGCCGTCACCGTAATCCCATTGGTAAACGCTACCCCGGCCGTCACACTCCCAGGCTCCCCGGTGATCGTAAAAGAGCCAAGGGCAGCTGGAATAATTGAAAAATTAGCTGAACCCGTGGGACCATCAATGTTAGTTCCACCGTTGTCCTGTGTTTCCACCGTTACAGTAAATGAGGATCCCGTAGTCTTGGAATTCGTGACATTAGCAATTTGAACGGTTACTGAACTACTGGGCCCAAAAGCTGTTCCCGAACCATCACGAACCAAAGTCACGACATTACCACTACCATTCACTGAAGAAAAACCACCATTGGCCGGACTGAATGAGGCCAATACTACCCCACTGGCATCAAATTGAGCAGG
>CAZMEG010000020.1:6680-16993 GCA_964565205.1 uncultured Cytophagia bacterium | reverse complement strand
TTGTCTTTTTAATTGAAAAAAGTCCAAATATTTTATCAAACTCTTTTAAATTTTTAGCAACTATGAATAATAACCACTTGTCTTCCAAATTTAATTCACTTTTTGATAAAATTTTATTGGATTCTCGAATCAAGTCAAATAATTTGGCAATGGCCGCGGGGGTATTAAAATCATCTGCTAATGACTCATAAAGCTCATTCTTTAACCCTTCTACTTTTGCTAAAAATTCCCTGCTCTCTTTACTAAGATTCTCTTTTTTAAACGCCTTCTCCTGAATTTCTTCTGATTCCACAATTCGATGAAGATGCTCCATAAAAGTATTAAGACGCTCTATAGCACTTCGGGCAGCATCCAGGCCTTTTTGCGTAAAATCAATGGGACTTCGATAATGCTTTTGTAAAAAGAAAAGCCGGATGACCTGAGCCGGATATCTTTTTAAAATTTCTCGAACTGTCAAAATATTGCCCAGAGATTTGGCCATTTTTTCGCCTTCGATTTTCAAGAAGCCGTTGTGTAACCAGTAACGTACAAAAGTCTTGCCTGTGGCCCCTTCGCTTTGTGCAATTTCATTTTCATGATGCGGGAAGATCAGGTCCACCCCACCGGCATGAATATCAAAACTTTCGCCAAGATATTTCATGGACATGGCCGAGCATTCCACATGCCAGCCGGGTCTTCCCTCCCCCCAGGGACTCTCCCAGTAAGGTTCACCAGGCTTTTTGGCTTTCCAGAGAACAAAATCCAGAGGGTTATGTTTTCTTTCATCCACGGCGATTCGGGCGCCAGCCATAAGGTCATCAAGCTTTTTACCGGATAATTTCCCATAGTCTTTAAATTTACTTACGTCATAAAACACATCGCCATCGGCTTGATAAGCCAATCCAGCATTAAATAATTTTTTAATTAAATCAATCATTTCCGAAACATGCTCGGTGGCTTTAGGATAAATGTCGGCTTTCCTTACACCCAGAGCCTCAATGTCCTCAAAAAACGCCTGGATATATTTCGCAGTAATTTCCTCAGTACTCACTCCTTCAGCTTTAGCCTTGTCGATGATCTTGTCATCCACATCCGTAAGATTCATGACATAAGTGACCTTAAAGCCCACCTTTTGAAAAAATCTTCGTAAAACATCAAACATAATAAACGGTCGTGCATTACCGATATGAATATAATCATAAACCGTTGGGCCGCAAACATACATTTTTATGGTATCTTTTTCTAATGGAACAAACTCCTGTTTGCTTTTGCTTAAGGTGTTGTATAACTTAATTTTCACGGGTTATCTCCATGAATTTGCTATTCGTACTAACTTTTGTACTCGTTTCACATCAAAGGGGGCTTCTGGCTTCGCCTCTTTTTTGAGCCAGGTTCCCACGATAACTCCATCGGCCAGTTTTAGAATTTGGTGAAGATTTTCATCGTTGACTCCACTACCCACAAGGACAGGTTTATCCGGGAGCCTATCTTTTACCAGTTTAAGCAGTGAGTAATCGGCTTCTTTACCTGTACGCTCCCCTGTAATTATCAATCCCTCGGCTAAACTTCGTTCAATCATATCAGAAACCAAAATTTCAACGTTCACCTGAACCAAAGGTTCCGCATGTTTTACCAGCAAATCGGCAAAGATTTTTACCTGTGAGTTTAAACTTTTACGCAGACGCAGTAATTTATGAGCCTGCCCCTGAATTATTCCCTGATCGGTTACCATAACCCCGGTCAAAACATTCACTCTGATAAAATCAGCACCAATAGCTTCCGCAATGCAAAGTGCACTGATAGCGTCATTTCTCAAGACATTGATTCCCACGGGTATGGTAATTTTTTCTTTAATTTTTGTTCCTATCCAGGTCATGGTTGCGATGGTTTCCGCTCTCACCCGGTTGGGGAAATAAGGCATATCGTAAAAGTTTTCAATGAGCATTCCATGAAAACCCTGGTCCTGTAATAGCTGCGCATCGTTAAGAGCTTTTTCAAGGATTTTACTTTTCTGTCCATCATATTTGGGACTGCCAGGAAGGGGGAGTAAATGAATCATTCCGATGAGTACTTTCGGAGCCTTAAAAAGATGTTGAAAAGCCTGGAGGGTCATTTAATAGTCCGTTAAATTTCTCACCAATTTATCGCATTTTTCTTTGCCCAGGATTTCAGCGATTGCAGAAAGATCGGGCCCATGAAGTCGTCCGGTTAACGCTACTCGAATCGGCATCCACAGGTCTTTGCCCATAACCCCGGTTTCTTTTTGCACCTGTTTCATGATCTTGCGAAATATGTCGGCATCGAGATGGTCATAGTTGTGCAGGTAGCGTAAAAATGCCCAGTAGACCTTCTGAGAGGAATCTTTGGAAGCCACGGCGATGGCCTGACCATCGGCAGGTCGTACAATGTCTTCAAAAAAGGGTTCTACCAGATCGGGAATCTGGCTTAAATTATCAATCCCATCTCGAATCAATCGTAAAATTTTAAGCAATTTATTTTTATCACTGAGGTCGATTTTTCGTTCTTCTAAATAAGGTCGGGCCAGCTCAAAAAGCTTTTCCAGGTCCATCGCCCGAATATAGTAGCCGTTCATCCAGTTGAGTTTGGTTACATCAAAAATAGCCGGGGAATGTGACATCCGATTAAAATCAAATTCTTTAATGATTTGTTCTTTGGAAAGAATCTCTTCACCCGTTTCCGATGACCAGCTCAATAGACTGAGAAAATTAATTAAAGCTTCCGGTAAATACCCTTTTTTGCGGAATTCACGAACGGATGTGGCGCCATGCCTTTTTGATAACCGGGTACGATCAGGGCCCAAAATCATCGGGATATGGGCGAATTGAGGGACTGGCCAGCCCAGAGCCTGGTAAAGCAAAATCTGTTTGGGTGTATTGGACACATGGTCATCGCCACGTATGACATGAGTGATCTTCATCAAAGCATCATCAATGGTAGCAGCGAAATTGTAAGTGGGAATGCCATCAGAACGCATGATCACAAAATCACCAAAACTTTCGGCTTCAAATAAAATGTCGCCTTTGACCAGGTCAGCCCATTGAATTTCATCACCCTGAATTTTAAAGCGCCAGACCGGTTTACGCCCCATACGCTCAAATTCCTGGCGCTGCTTTTCAGTCAAATGACGACAGGTACCATCGTACTTTACCGAGGCACCGGCCTTCAGGGCAGCCTGTCTTTTGGCTTCCAGTTCTTCTTCTGTACAATAACACGGGTAAACGTCCCCGGACTCTTTCAGCTTTTCCAGATATTCGGCATAAATGCTTAACCGCTCAGATTGACGATAAGGCCCAAAAGGTCCACCTACATCAGGCCCTTCATCCCAATGTAAACCCAGCCAGGCTAAGTCTTCTAAGATTTCCTGTTCAAATTGTGTGGATGAGCGCTCCACATCGGTATCCTCGATTCTCAAGACAAATGTGCCATCATAATGTTTTGCCACGATCCAGTTTAAAATGGCTGTACGAGCATTGCCTATATGAAGGTGTCCTGTAGGGCTGGGGGCAAATCGTACTCTAACGTTCTTTTTCATCGATATGCTCTTCCTCAACTAATGCACAGGCATAGACTGCAATGCCTTTTTTTTCTCCAACAAATCCCATTTTTTCGGAAGTGGTGGCCTTAATAGAAATTCGTTCCACAGGTAAGCTTAAGGCCTCCGCAATGTTCTTACGCATTTCATCAATAAAATTACGCAGCCTTGGTTGTTCCAGTACTATCGTAGCATCGACATTATTAATTTTGACTCTTTTTTCACCAAGTAACAGGGAGATTTTTTTCAAAAGTAACAAACTGGAAATGCCAGCGTATTGAGGGTCGTCATCAGGAAAATGCTGACCAATGTCTCCTAATGCTGCAGCACCCAGGAGTGCATCTCCAACGGCATGACATAAAGCATCAGCATCGGAATGACCCAGCAATCCTTTCTCATAGGGTATATGAATCCCTCCAAGAATCAACTTGCGGTCTTTGACCATGGGGTGCACATCATAACCGAAGCCAATACGCATCATGTCTTTTCCCTCAATAAGATTTCCGCTAATTTTAAATCCATTGGACGGGTGATTTTTATATTGATTTCTTCGCCAGGTACAATCTTTACTTTATGACCTAATCGTTCTACCAGTGCCGAATCGTCGGTAGCATAATATTTTTGTTTCTGCGCTTCTTTATGGGCCCGCATGATTAAATCATAATTAAAGGTTTGCGGTGTCTGTACCAGCCACAATTTAGAGCGATCCAGGGTCTGATCAACGAAGCCCCTTTTTTCCACCTTGACGGTGTCTGCCGGGGGAATGGCCAGAATAGCGGCGCCATGGGCCTGGCAAGCCTCGATGGTTTCCTCAATTTTGACTATTGAAACCAGAGGTCGCACCGCGTCATGAATCACCACCATGTCGGGTTTATAATCCAGCGCTTTTAAACCCGCGAAAACAGAATCCTGCCGTTCCTGGCCACCAGAAACGATTTTTCTTATTTTGTGAAATTCAAATTTGTCCACCACTTCTTTTGAAACATGAAAAAGCCAATCCTCGGCCACCACCAAAATAATTTCATCGATTCGGGAGCAGGCTTCAAATTTTGATAGTGTATAAAAAAGGATTGGCTTTCCGTCAATTAAATAAAATTGTTTGGGGACAGAAGTTTGAAGCCTTTTCCCCTGTCCCGCCGCTACAATGACCGCAGATACTCGCAAATTCAACCTACAAAATTAGCATGGCATCGCCGTAGCTGTAGAAGCGATACTTTTCCCTAATCGCTTTGCGATAGGCTTTGAAGACAAAATCTCTGCCAGCAAAAGCACAGACCAGCATCAACAAAGTGGATCCGGGCAGATGAAAGTTCGTGATCAGACCTTTAATTATTTTAAAGTCGTACGGAGGATAAATAAATTTGTCGGTCCAGCCTTTTGAAGGCTTCACAAATCCTTCCGAAGTTACTGCCGTTTCAAGAGCCCGGGTAGTACTGGTACCCACGGCAATCACTCGCCCACCATCTCGAATAATCTGGTTAATTTTCTCTGCCGATTCTTCCGGAATCTCATAATATTCCGAATCCATCTTATGGCGGCTCAGGTCTTCCACTACCACCGGTCTGAAGCTACCCAGCCCCAGATGCAAAACAATCGGTACAATTTTAACGCCTTTTTTCTCGATCTTTTTCAGTAGCTCTTTGGTAAAATGTAACCCGGCCGTGGGTGCGGCGACAGCCCCGCGTACTCTGGCAAAAACCGTTTGATACCGCTCCTTATCCAGAGGTTCCGGTTCACGATGAATATAGGGGGGTAAAGGAGATTGCCCAATTTTGTCCACGATTTCAAAAAAATCGCCAATGTAATTGAAACGAACTACTCGCCCGCCGGAAACCGTATTATCAATTACATCGCAGTACAGTTTATTGTTTATGGACAGGCGGTTCCCCACACGAACTTTTCTTGCTGGCCTCACCAGTACTTCCCAGAGACCGTTCTCCAATTGACGCAAAAGAAAGATTTCCACCTTGGCTTCGGTTTTGTCTTTGGTTCCCATCAAACGAGCGGGGAAGACTTTCGTTTCGTTAATAACCAGGCAATCGCCTTCATTGAAATATTTGTGAATTTCAGCAAAAACGGTTTCCTCAATGGATTGTTTCTCACGATTTAAAACCATTAAGCGAGACTGATCTCGCTTCTCTGCTGGATACTGTGCAATTAGTTTTTCCGGTAATTTGTATTTAAAATCAGAAAGTTTCATCTAGTTTATCCCTCCGACTCTGTATAGTTATTAATCATCATTATTAAATAAATACTGTTGAAATCCTTTTGGTTCCAATTTACCAAAATGTTTGTAGGTTAATTCTGTAGCCATTCTGCCACGTGGGGTTCTTTTAATCAATCCTTCCTGGATCAAATAGGGTTCATAAATCTCCTCGATGGTTTCGCCCTGCTCACCAATGGCCACTGCCAGGGTATTGATGCCTACGGGGCCTCCATTAAATTTATCCATTAAAATGCTTAAAATGCGAATGTCCATTTCATCCAGACCGCGCTCATCCACACCCAGACGTGTCAGGGCATTTTGAGCCAGAGCCCCGGTGATGACTCCATCCCCTTCCACCTGGGCAAAATCTCGAATGCGACGCAACAGGCGGTTAGCAATCCGTGGGGTTCCACGCGCTCGGCGGGCAATCTCCAGAGCGGCCTCTTCTTTAATCTCCACATTAAGAATTTTTGCCGAACGTATGATAATCGAAAAGAGCTGTTCGGGTGAGTAAAAATCCAATCGGTTCACCACACCAAATCGTGATCGCAAAGGTGATGTCAAGAGACCGGCCCGCGTGGTAGCACCGATTAAAGTAAATTTAGGTAATTTGATTTGAATGGTCCGTGCATTGGGCCCCCGATCAATGATGATGTCCAGCTTGTAGTCCTCCATGGCCGGGTAAAGATATTCTTCCACAGTGCGGTTTAAACGGTGAATTTCATCAATAAAAAGCACATCCCGTTCGTTTAAATTGGTCAAAATGCCGGCAAGATCACCGGGTTTTTCCAGAGCTGGTCCCGAGGTGATTTTTATATTCACCCCCAGTTCACAGGCAATGATGTTGGCCAGGGTGGTCTTCCCCAATCCCGGTGGACCATAAAACAGTACATGGTCCAGTGCTTCACCTCGTTCTCTTGCGGCTGCTATGAACACTCGCAAATTGTCCTTTAGTTGCTCCTGGCCGACAAATTCTTCCAGCCGTTGAGGCCTGAGTGTTTGATCAAATTCAAATTCATCATCAAGACGTTGTGGAGATGTGGCCGTAGTTCGTTCAGGCATGTAACACCTTATATCTTTTGTAAAGCTTTTTTGACTAACTCTTCCACAGACAAATCTTTTTCATGCTGCAATACTTTCTGTATGGCTCGAGTTGCTGAGTTTCTATCGTAACCCAAGGATTGTAACGCCTGAATGGCTTCCTGGTATTTACTATCAGAAGCATGCATCGCCACTTCAGTTAATCCTGGTGTTTCGGCAAGCTGCCCCCCCAGCTTTTCCTGCAATTCAGTTATCAGCCGCTGAGCGGTCTTTCGCCCTACTCCTGAAAGTTTGGTAAGGGCGGCTACGTCTCCCTGGGCAATGAACTGACGTAAATTTTCCAACTCACAGCCTGATAGAATGCTCAGCGCTAATTTGGGCCCAATTCCTGAAACCGAGATTAAATTAGCAAACATCCATCTTTCCTTTTGTGAGGCAAATCCATATAGTTGCAAAGTATCTTCCCGCACATGTAAATAAGTGAGCAATTTCGCCTGTTCACCAGTGTTACCGAGTTTTTCATAAGTACTCACAGGAATCAGGAGTTCATAACCAACCCCGTGCACATCCAGTGTGATCTTTGTGGGATTTTTTTCGACTATTACTCCCCGTAGTTGACTGATCATCTCCGCGATTCCACCCGATGTAAATGACACAGAGCCACGGCCAGAGCATCGGCAGCATCGTGGGGTTCAGGACGCGAGGGCAAATTGAGTAGTTGTTGCACCATGCGCTGAACCTGTTCTTTGGAAGCCCCCCCATTTCCCACAACCGATTGCTTGATCTCTTTAGCTGAATATTCAAAGGTAGGCAATCGATGATTGACCGCCGCCAGTATCGCTACTCCACGGGCATGACCCATCTTTAAGGCTACTTTGACATTATCCGCATAAAAGACTTCTTCAATAGCAAATTCATCCGGTTGAAATCGATCAATCACATTACAAATTTCAGCGTAAATCTTTTTTAAGCGAATCGGGAATTTTTCCTGGGGATTAAGCTTAATTCCACCGAAGTCGATGGCCAGATATTCATTACCCTGCTTTTCCAGAATCCCAAAGCCTGTGGTTGTTAATCCCGGGTCCACCCCAAGAATTCGCATGCTCACTCAATCTCCACTCTCTTCCATCTGCTCAATGAGCGCGGCATCGATATCAAAATTCGAATAAACGTTTTGCACATCATCATGATCTTCCAGGGCATTCATCAGTTTCAGCAATTGTTCAGCATCTTTGCCCTCAACTTTTACAGTATTCTTGGGATACATGGTCAGATGAGCTGATTCAATTTCAATGGCATTGGATGTAAGAGCGGCTTTAACATTTTCCAGGTGTTCCGGTGCCGTGGTAATTTCAAAAAACTCATCTTCGGTTTTAATATTTTCAGCCCCGGCATCCAGGACAATCATGAGTAGCTCGTCCTCCTCATGACCATTCCTGGGAATATGAATCACTCCTTTCTTTTCAAAAAGCCAGGAAACAGCCCCTGATTCAGCAAGGTTGCCACCATACTTGGTAAACAAATGACGAACTTCGGAAATGGTACGGTTGCGATTGTCGGTTAAAATTTCCAGATAAATGGCCGCTCCACCGGGACCATACCCTTCTAAAATGCCCTCTTCATATCTAACCCCTTCAAGCTCGCCGGTCCCTTTTTTAATAGCTCGTTCAATATTAGCAGCCGGCATGTTGGCAGCTTTTGCAGCAGCGATGGCAGCTCTCAATCTTGGATTTGCCGACTCATCTCCTCCCCCGTCGCGGGCTGCAATGATGATATCTTTGATGAGACGGGTAAAAAGCTTTCCCCGCTGCGCATCCATTTTAGCTTTTTTACGCTTAATTGTGCTCCACTTTGAATGACCTGACATATAAAAACCCTCCAAAAATTTCAAGTTTAAATTTAATAAATTTTTATTGGTTTTTCAAATAAAATATTGTCTTACTGGTTTATTTTATGTATATTCTTTAACGAAATGGAAATTTGAGAAGGAAATGGCCATGATTCAATGTCCAAATAAAGCCCTTTCACTTTTATTATTTTTTTTATGGATATTGATTTCACCCTCACTACTACATGCTAAAACTGGTAAACCCAGACCTCCTCTCGCACAAACCATTAGCGAAAAAGAAATCATCGAGCGGTTAACCCGCCTTGAAGAAGGCCAGAAAAATATCATCAAAGAAATGAATTTACGTTTTGAAAATGTAGACAAGCGTTTTGAAAGCATTGAGAAGCGTTTTGAGATGATGGATAAGCGTTTTGAGATGGTGGAGAAGCGTTTTGCCTCTATGGAGAATCAACTTCAGCGGTTATCGCAAATTTTCCTGGGCATTGTAGGCGCCTTTGCCAGTATTGTGGCCATCACCATTGGCTTTGCCATCTGGGATCGAAGAACAGCCCTGCGTCCTTATCTGGAACGGCATCAAAAATTAGAAGAGCGGGAAGAGAAATTGGAAAAGGTGTTAAAAACCTATGCTAAAACTCACGCCGATCTGGCAGAAATTCTCAGACAACAGGGATTAATGTAAATGTTACTTACTGAAATTCCTCTAACCACTGCATAGCCTTCTTATAGTCCACTTTGGTACGAACCACCCAGGCTTCTTTAAATCCTTTTTTCAGGGCAAGTTTTTGCAACTCCTGAGCATCGTACCAGTTAATGAAATCCCCTATCCTTACTTTATAAAAGGGAGGATCAAAAATGCGATAAACCTCCACATCAAACCGCAGTATAGCGTCACGTTCTACGTTTTTAGCCTCTTCCGGGTCGGTGGTTTGAATTAGCTGAACACGATAACCTGTAACCAGACTGTCCTTTAAAGTTATTCGGTCTGGATTTAAAATTTCTTCTTCGATAGTAGGACTAATATTTTCAGCCTCTTCAAATTTAATGTCCTCGTCGTTCAAGGTTAGTGGATCGAAATCCTCCCGCATTTTATCAAAATCACTTATGGCCTCAGTTTTAGAAGAAGGACGAGTACTTTTTGTGGTGGTGGCGCAGCTTACAAAAAAGCTGAAACTAAGCACCAGTAATATGAAATTTTTCATTGCAAAACCCTGTTATTGTTTGACTTCTTTAACAGCCTCAATGAGGGCTGGAACCACTTCAAAAAGGTCGCCCACAACTCCGTAATCGGCAATGTCAAAAATAGGAGCATGGGGATCTTTATTGATGGCAACGATCGTTTGCGAATTTTTCATGCCAACAATGTGTTGAATGGCTCCTGAAATACCTACAGCTAAATACAATTTAGGCGCCACGGTTTGTCCTGAACTGCCAATTTGACGATCCAGAGGCAACCAACCTTCGTCACAAACAGGGCGTGAAGCGGCAATTTCTGCATCGAGTACCTTGGCCAATTCGCGCACCAATTCAAGATTCTCCGGCTTTTTAATTCCCCGTCCCACGGAAACAATGCGCTCAGCCTTGGTAAGATCCACTTCCTGTTTGACGCCTTCGAAAATCTCCAGAACTTTTGTACGAATTTCTACCCCGGACATATCCGGGGTAGAAATTCGTACAAAAGTTCTGGA
>CAZMEG010000020.1:0-6670 GCA_964565205.1 uncultured Cytophagia bacterium | reverse complement strand
CGGACATATCCACATCCACTTTTCGAACCGAAGCTTTTGCAGAACCGTCCTGTAAGTCGTCGGCATTGAACGCCCCGGATTGAAAACTTACCAGATAAGGAGGCTCTCCAACAAAGCTGAAATCAGCATTCACTTTACCCTGAAAAGTCTGACGTACAAAAATAGGGGTTCCATTTTCCATTTTATATTTAATGCAATCGCTAATTAAAGCTTTACCCAGTGCAGCAGCGAGTTTTGGAGCAAAATCGCGAACCATATAGGTATGACTGAATAACACATAGGCTGGCTTCTCTTGCTCAATGATTTGTTTCATAGCAGCGGTGTAACCATCAGGCGTGTAATCTTTAAGTTGTTCATCTTCAGCAATTAATACTTCTTTCACTGCTTTGCTTGCTGCCTCTTCACCTAAATTGTTTATGTTTTGACCCAAAATCACCGGGAAAACGTCATGATTAAGCTCTTTACCAAGGCGCTGGCCAGCTACCACAGCTTCCCAGCTTGTGCGATTGATCACTCCGTCTCGTTGTTCAAGCAAAACTAAAATTTTTTCTCCCATTCCTAAAACTCCTTATTTCTAATTAGTTACTTGGTCTTCATAGTTGATTGTTTATTATTTGTGAACCAGCCTTTATCAAATTACTTTAGCTTCATTTTTTAATTTCTCGACCAGCTTTTTCGCCACCTCTTTTGGATCGCCTTCGAAAAGTTCTGTCTTTTTGGTCTTTTCGGGTACGTAAATTCGATGAAATTTTAAACCAGAAATAGATTCTTGAATTTCGTCTTCTGAAATGCCCAGTTCTTCCAGCCCTAAAGGTTTGATCTCCTTTTTCTTGGCCATCATAATTCCTTTAATGGTAGCATAGCGAATCTGATTAATTCCAGACTGAATGGTCAGCACGGCCGGTAAAGGTAATTCCACCCACTGAAACCAGCCACTTTCCAGTTCGCGTTTAACTTTGATCTTGCTATCCTGAGCTTGAATTTCCATCACAATGGTAGCACTGGGCACCCCCAGCAATTCAGCCAGGATGACCCCGGTTTGACCAAAGCCATAATCATCGCTTTGCAATCCAGTCAAAATGAGGTCGAAATCTCCTTCTTGTCGAATGGCAGCCGCCAGAAGCTTGGCATTTATAAAGGGATCGATGCGGGTAAAACTTTCATTGTTGATATGAAGGGCGCGATCGGCTCCTTTGGCCAGGCCCTGTTTAATGGCTTCAGTAACCCGTTGCGGCCCCATACTTAATATAACCACTTCCCCCCCGTGTTTTTCTTTCAAACGCAAAGCCTCTTCCAGGGCATAGTGGTCACTTTCATTAATTTCAAAATTGAGATCGCTTTCCTCGATCCAGCTACCATCCGATTTAATTTTTAACTGGGAATCTTTAATGGGTACCTGCTTCATGCAAACAATGATCTTCACGACTTTCTCCTTTGTTTTTATTGATTTATCTTTTTAAACAGCTTTTTCTAAATATTCTTGCACAATCTTTTTACTAATATTCCTTATCGTGTAACCAACAATTTCATCTGTATCCACATCTTTTCTTACCATAACACCATTTTCTAATTCTTCATAATATGTTAACCCTGGATTTTCAATGAAAGTCAAAAATAAGGCATCCTGATACTCATCATATTCAGTCAGTTGCTTGAATAATATACTTTTGCATTAAATGTAACAGTTTTATTCTTTAAATCAACTCATTTTTATTTAATCAAATCGAAGGAATAACCATTAGCTTCGTAAGCGAACTCGGCGATATCTTTGCGCCATTCATCAATATTTTTATCAATCTGACGTGCATTACGACGTATTGTGCGCCAGGCTTCTTCGCAAAAAGTTCTGGCAAGTCGGAGTTCCTGTTCCACTTTGCTCAAGCCTTTTTCTTTAATTAAAGTATCCACCCGCGAGATAACCGCAATCATTCCAAATAACTGAATACTCATGTCAGCAATCCGTTTAAGCAGAAACTGCTGATTAATCACATCCTTACGGTAGCGAGAAAGTACCTTTTCGACGGCCAGATGTAACTCTTTGGCATATTGTTCAAATTTGCCCAC
Organism: uncultured Cytophagia bacterium; assembly: GCA_964565205.1. Lineage (GTDB taxonomy): Bacteria > Zhuqueibacterota > Zhuqueibacteria > Oceanimicrobiales > CAZMEG01 > CAZMEG01. The sequence goes on along the minus strand of CAZMEG010000020.1, from coordinate 4,606 downwards.
TTCAAAACTTAAAGAATCATCAATCCCGTTGAGCCGTTCGGTGGTCACAGCGTCTTTAATACGATGCAAGGCATAATCGGTAAGTACGCCCAGTTGGGACAAAGGATTTTGCAGAGCTTTTCCAACCCGTTTCAAATATTCACCATGCCCCTGCATGCCGGCCAGAGCTATAAACATGCGTAATACTTCATTGGTCCCCTCAAAAATCAGATTGATTCGGGAATCCCGCAGGGCTCGTTCATACGGGTATTCTTTGCTATAGCCAATCCCTCCGGCAATTTGCATCGCCTCATTGACAGTTCGCCACAAAGCCTCCGAAGCGAAAACTTTACAAATGGCCGATTCCATCGAATAATCCACATCTCCCCTATCCATCAACCCCGTGGTAAGGTAAACCATGCTTTCCGTTGCAAAGGTGTCTACCATCATTCGACTGATCTTTTCCTGAATCATACCAAAATTAGCAATAGGGGTGTTGAACTGACGGCGATTTTTAGCATGCTCCACACTCAGGGCCAGCAGTCGTTTCATCCCACCGACACAACCCGCGGCCAGACCCAATCGACCGGAATTCAGGACTTCCATGGCTACCTTAAAACCTTTACCTACCGGTCCGATGACATTTTCTTTAGGGACTTTTACATTATCAAAAGTTAGCTCGGTAGTGGAAGACCCTTTGATGCCCAATTTTTCTTCCTCCTTGCCCGATGAAAATCCTTCCATATCACGGGTAACAATGAAAGCCGTAATCTTTTGTTCGCCATCGGGTTCCATCGGGGTTTTGGCAAAAACGGTGAAGAAGCGGGCAATACCCCCGTTGGTGATCCACATTTTATTACCGTTTAAAATATAACATTTATGTTTGGCATCCCAGATGGCCTTTGTCTGAATGCCAGCCGCGTCGGAACCAGCTCCGGGTTCGGTAAGGGCAAACGCCGCTAACCACTCGCCTGTGGCAAGTTTGGGCAAATATTTTTTCTTTTGCTCCTCTGTTCCAAAAAGCAAAAGTCCTTTTAACCCTATGGACTGATGTCCTCCAAGAGTTACTGCAATGGAAGCATCCACCCCGGCTATTTCCTCAAAAACCCGATTGTAAGCAGTAGCTGAAAACCCGTAACCGCCATATTCTTCCGGGATACTCATGCCCATGAATCCCAATTCCGCCAGTCCCTGCAGTACTTCCGGTGGAATGCGTTTTTCGTGATCAATTTGCTCGGCCTTGATATGATCTCTGGCAAATTGCCTGAAACTATCCATAACCATCCGCACATTTTCCTGTTCCTCAGCATCCATTTTCGGATACGGGTAAATCAGGTCCTGGGCAATATTTCCGGCAAATAGATTTTTTGTGAAGCTCCTCTTTTTCTTATCCGATGTTGCCATATTAACTCCTATAATTGATTTATGTTCTGGTAAAAGGTTTCGCCTTTGCTGGCTTTTTTAATAAGCAACCTGGGTGGTTCAAATCGTTCGCCATATTTCTCTTTAAGCTGGTTCATCCGCTCCACCACGGTAGACAAACCCAGATGATCCGCATAGCGCAACAATCCACCTCGAAACGGTGGAAAACCGGTTCCAAAAATCATTCCGGCATCCACATCACGCGGTCTACGCACAATCTTTTCATCAAGACAGAGTACGGCTTCTTTAATCATGATCATCACCAGCCGATCCTGAATCTCCTCTTTAGAAACGTGAGTTTTTGTAGTTCGTAAATCTTCAATCATCTGGTACACCGTTTCATCGACTTCTTTTTTCTTTCCTTTATATATATAAAATCCCTTCCCACCCTTTTTCCCCAGACGTCCGTTTTCATAAAGGCGCTCTATTACACGAGATGGCTTGAGCCGATCCTTAAAAGTCTCATGGAGAATCCGGGCTACTTTATAACCCACATCTATCCCCACTTCATCCAGAAGGTGCAGAGGTCCCATGGGCATGCCAAAGTCCAGCATGGCCCTATCAATGTCTTCAATGGTTGCGCCTTCTTCCAGAATGAGAGTCGCCTCATTGATGTAGGGTCCCAGTATTCGATTCACCAGAAAGCCAGGGCTATCTTTAACCACAATGGGAATTTTCCCCAGCTTTTTTGCAAAGGCTACCGTGGTTACTGTGACTTCATCAGAAGTTTTGTTGCCACGAATGATTTCCACCAGAGGCATTTTGTGTACCGGATTAAAGAAATGGAGTCCAATAACCCGCTCAGGCTTTTTCACGGCCGAGGCTATTTCGGTGATGGACAAAGACGAAGTGTTGGAAGCCAGAATGGTTCCTTCCTTGACCTCCGCTTCCACCTCAGCAAATACTTTCTTTTTAATTTCTAAATTTTCCACAACAGCCTCGATCACCAGGTCCAGTTGAGCAAAACCGGAATAATCGAGTGTGGTGGAGATGAGCGACATTTTGCGTTTCATCTCTTTTTCATGCATCCGTTTTTTATCCACGGCTGACTGAAAAAGCTCTTCAGCACGGTGCACACCGGTAGCCAGGGCTTCTGAATTTATGTCTTTCATTCGGACAGGAATTTCATGGTAGGCTAACAGTTGGGCAATCCCACCTCCCATAATTCCGGCTCCCAGAACTCCCACCTGCTTGATTTCCTGGGGCTTGATTTTGGTTTTTTCCACGCCCGGGTCTTTTTTCAAATCTTCCTGTAAATAATAAATGGAGATCAAATTTTTGCTAACATCAGTAACAATGAGCTCTCCCAAAAGTCTGGCTTCCAGAGCCAAACCCTCCTGCAAAGACATGGTCATACCTTTCTCCACAGCCTCCAGAGCTTTAAGTGGGGCTGGATAATGTCCGCGGGTTGTTTTCAAAATACGCTTCCTGGACTGATCAAACAAAAGTTTACGACCCACCGAGGTCTTCTCAAGAAATAAAGCCTGAAGACCTCTCGCCCCTCGACGCCCCCGAATTGCCTGCCGCCTGGTTCTATCCAAAATTTCATTGATAAATTCTTCTGCAGCCACTTTATTGTAAGAGTAAGGGTACTCCCCGGTAATCAATTTATCCACAAGGCCCATACGATAAGCCGTTCGGGCATCAACGAGTTTTCCGGTTAAAATCAAATCCAGTGCTTTCTGAATACCAATTAAACGTGGTAATCGCTGGGTTCCTCCAAAACCGGGCAAAATACCCAGTTTCACTTCTGGAAGTCCGAGTCTGGTTTTAGGGTGATCTTTTGCCAGCCGATAATGGCATGCCAGCGCAAGCTCAAGCCCCCCACCTACGCAGGCACCTTGAATCACCGCTACTACCGGGAAGGGTAGCTCATGCAACTTTTGAAAGATTTCTTGACCCGTGCGAGCCTTGGTTTCACCTTCTTTGGGGTCGGTAATTTGTCTAATTTCCGCAACATCAGCCCCGGCAATAAAATTTTCCTCTTTACCGCTTAAAAACACAAGGGCCTTGATCCGATGGTCTTCCCGGATTTCATCCAGCCATTGATTTAACTCCTGCATAACTTCACTGGTTAAAATATTGACCTTGCTATTTTTAAAATCAAATGTGAGGAAGGCCAGACCATTCTCTTTTAATTCTAAAGAGAAAGCTTTTCCCTCCTTTGTGAAGGTACGGGCCTGAGCTTTAACCTCCTGACTCATAGTATCATTCATAGCAAACTCCTTTTAATATTGTCCATTAACCCGAAAAACTTTCAAACAATAAACATCATGCAATAAATTTATGCGATTAAGGCTTGTGGCATGTTGGAATAATTGAATTGATTTTCCAATATTCCATTATTCCAGTAATTATTTTGCATAACTAACCTTTTCAGCGATTTTAATAAACTGTGCAAATTCCTTTGATAAAAATATCTGCAATCTGACCGGCGGTCTCTTCAAGATCGTATTTCTTACCTTTTAAAAGGACCCAGTGAGTAGAAAGTTCATCCATGGCGCCAAATAGCATGTGTTTGGCTAAACTTGGATGGATATCTTTTCGAATGATTCCCTGTTTCTGACCTTCTTCAATTAAAGAAGCCAGTAAATTTAAATATTCTTTAAGCTTGGTACCTGTATATTCTTTCAAAAACTTGTTACTCTGACGCAATTCCAGTTGTAGCACCTGCGCCAGTTTTGGATGTTTTTTCACAAATCGGAAATGGGCTCGAATAAATTTGTGGATTTTCTTAAGCGCATTATCTGTAGATTGCAGTTCTTTTTTTACATGGTTAATGAATTTTTCCATCTCTTCTTCGAAAATGGAAATCAGAATTTCATCTTTGTTTTTAAAATAAAGATAGATAGTTCCGTCGGCCACACCAGCATGGCGGGCGATTTCAGAAACACGCGAATTATAAAATCCTCGCTGTGCAAAAACTTTTACGGCTGCTTTCAAAATTCGTTCTCTTTTATTATCTTTGGCCATTGTTTACCGCCTGTTGAATCCTAAAAACATTTAAAATATTTACTAAATCTAATAACCTTAAAATTCAGAGAATTATTGCAAGAAAAATGAATGAACATTCATTCATAATATAAAATTTTTAAATACTGTGTCAAGTTTTATTTGGTTAAAATTTTTGAAAAAAATGTATATTAATTTACACAATCCGTTCGGGATCACTCGTATCAGGCAGGGGGCCCCGATAACCAAATAT
>CAZMEG010000019.1:4281-17750 GCA_964565205.1 uncultured Cytophagia bacterium | reverse complement strand
ACGAAGGGTCCGCTACCATGGATTGGATGGAGCAGGAACGTGAGCGTGGAATCACGATTACGTCTGCTGCTATCACATGTGAATGGAGGGGCCATAGAATTAATATAATAGATACGCCCGGACATGTGGACTTTACCGTGGAAGTGGAGCGATCCCTGCGTGTCCTGGATGGGGCTATCGCCCTCTTTTGTGCGGTGGGTGGTGTAGAACCACAGTCAGAAACTGTATGGCGTCAGGCGGACAAATATCATATACCGAGAATTGCTTTTATTAATAAAATGGATCGAACCGGTGCCAATTTTTATGGAACGATGGATATGATCCGCGAACGCCTGGGCGCCAAGGTGGTGCCTTTGCAAATCCCCTTCGGTGAAGGTGAAATGTTTACCGGACTTATCGATCTCGTCAAAATGAAGGGGATTATTTATCATGAAGATACTCTTGGCACTACCTGGGACGAAATAGAAATTCCAAATGATTTGAGAGATAAAGCGGAAGAATATCGAAATCATCTTTTAGAATCTGTATCAGAGTTTGATGATACTTTACTGGAAAAATATCTGGAGGGCGAAGAGATTGAGGAAGAAGATATAATTCGTGCGGTGCGGAAAGCTACCTTGAGTGTTAGTATCACCCCGGTACTTCTTGGTTCGGCATTTAAAAACAAAGGGATTCAAAGACTTCTGGATGCTGTTGTGAATTACCTGCCTTCGCCCCTCGATATTCCTGCCATTGAGGGAATTCATCCTAAAACAGGAGAAAAAATCTTTAGAAAGCCCTCGGATGACGAACCTTTTGCAGCACTGGCCTTTAAAATTATGACGGACCCCTATGTGGGCCGATTGACCTACTTTCGGGTTTATTCCGGAGTATTAAAAGCGGGTTCCTATGTCTATAATCCGAATATTGGAAAACGGGAACGTGTGGCTCGTTTGCTGCTTATGTCAGCCAATAAGCGTACAGATATTGAAGAAGTTATGACCGGAGATATTGTAGCTGCGGTAGGATTGAAACAAACCAAGACCGGTCACACCCTCTGTGCGGAGAACAAACCCATTATTTTAGAATCCATGCATTTCCCGGAACCTGTAATCTCCGTAGCTATCGAACCCAAAACCAAAGCCGATCAGGATAAACTTGGAGAATCCTTAATTAAACTGGCCGAAGAAGACCCGACATTTCAGGTTCGTACGGATCAGGAAACAGGTCAGACCATTATTTATGGTATGGGTGAATTACATTTAGAAATTATTGTAGATCGCCTGCTGAGAGAATTTAAAGTAGGTGCTAATGTGGGTAGACCGCAGGTGGCATATAAAGAAACAATTACTAAAAAGGCTACCGCTGAAGGCAAATTTATACGACAGAGTGGCGGTCGTGGTCAATACGGACATGTGGTCATCGAAGTGGAACCGGCGGAACGTGGTAAAGGTCTGGAGTTTGAAAGCAAAATCGTTGGTGGGACCATTCCAAAAGAGTATATCAATCCTGTAGCTGAAGGAATACGGGAGGCTATGACCACAGGGGTCATCTCTGGTTATCCTTTAATTGATATAAAAGTTACTTTAATCGATGGTTCTTACCACGAGGTGGATTCTTCTGAAATGGCATTTAAAATTGCCGGTTCGATCGCTTTGAAGAATGCAGTTATGAAAGCAGACCCTGTACTTATGGAGCCCATTATGGATGTGGAGATTGTGGTACCCGAGGAATATTTAGGTGAAGTCATGGGTGATCTGAATAGCCGTCGTGCTAAAGTGCGCGGGATTATGCCTCGTAAAGATGGTCAGGTGGTTTCAGCTTATGTACCTTTGGGAGAAATGTTTGGTTACGCTACGACGCTACGTTCATTAACTCAGGGTCGAGCCATTTATACTATGAAGTTTTCACATTATGAACAGGCTCCTCAATCAGTAGCTGAAAAAATACTGGAAAAAGCAAATGCTGCTTAAGGAAAAATAAAAACTTGATATTAACGATAAACTGGAGGAAATACTATGGCAAAACAGAAATTTGAAAGAAAAAAACCTCACGTAAATGTGGGTACCATTGGTCACGTGGACCATGGAAAAACCACTTTAACCGCTGCCATCACTCTTATTTTAAACAAAAGAGGATTGGCAGAATATCGTAGTTTTGACTCCATTGATAATGCACCGGAAGAAAAAGAGCGGGGTATCACCATTGCGACAGCTCACGTAGAATACGAAACCGAAAAACGCCATTATGCACACGTGGACTGCCCTGGTCACGCGGACTATGTGAAAAACATGATTACCGGTGCTGCACAAATGGATGGCGCCATTCTTGTGGTGAGTGCGGCTGATGGCCCCATGCCCCAAACACGTGAGCATATTCTTCTGGCACGACAGGTAGGTGTGCCTTACATTGTCGTTTTTCTTAATAAAGTCGATATGGTTGACGATCCGGAATTGCTCGATCTGGTTGAGCTGGAAATTCGCGACCTTTTGAATCAGTATGGTTTTCCAGGGGATGAGGTGCCTATCATTAAAGGAAGTGCCCTGGAAGCTTTGAACAATCCCGATGACGAAGAAAAAATTAAACCGGTGCTGGAATTGATGGAAGCTGTGGATAATTATATTCCGACGCCCCAACGAGATGTGGATAAGCCTTTCTTGATGCCCGTGGAAGACGTCTTCAGCATTACCGGACGTGGTACTGTAGGTACCGGTAGAATTGAACGCGGTCGTGTTAAAGTAGGCGATGAGGTGGAGATCGTAGGACTGGGCGCCAAGCGTAAAACCGTCGTTACCGGGGTTGAGATGTTCCGTAAGACCCTGGATTATGGCGAAGCCGGTGATAATGTTGGTTTGCTTCTTCGTGGTGTGGAAAAAGATGAACTGGAACGTGGTATGGTAGTAGCGGCTCCGGGTAGCATTACACCGCATACGAAATTTGAATGCGAAGTTTATGTGCTCAAGAAAGAGGAAGGTGGGCGTCATACACCGTTTTTCCCCAATTATCGGCCACAGTTTTATTTCAGAACTACCGACGTAACTGGTACCATTAAGGAATTGTATGCATCCGATGGAAGCAAAGCCGAAATGTGTATGCCTGGTGACAACGTCCGGATGCTGGTGGAACTGATCGCTCCGATTGCTATGGAAGAAGGTCTCCGTTTTGCTATTCGTGAAGGTGGCCGTACGGTTGGTGCAGGTGTGGTTTCGAAAATTATAGAATAATTATTAAAAAATTAATTTATGCGAAGGAAACAAACCAAAAGGTGGAGTTGAAATTCCGTGGGTGGTCAAAAAATAAGAATCAAGCTCAAGGCTTATGATCATAGGTTGATTGATAAATCCACCGACAAAATCATAAGAACGGCTAAATCAACTGGTGCGGCCATTTCTGGTCCGATACCCTTACCTACAAAGCGTTCACTGTACACGGTGTTACGTTCACCACATGTGGATAAAAAATCACGTGAACAGTTCGAAACTCGAATCCATAAGCGATTAATTGATATTTTAAATTCAACACCCAAAACAGTGGACGCTTTGATGAAGCTTGAGCTTCCTGCAGGGGTGGATGTTGAAATTAAAGTATGATGAAAATGGGATAGCAAAAAATGAGCGGAATAATTGGTAGAAAACTTGGAATGACTAGAGTTTTTGATGGCACGGGCCGTGATACACCGGTGACGGTAATTGAGGCAGGACCCTGCTATGTGACTCAGATTAAAACCGATGAGACGGATGGTTACACGGCTGTTCAATTGGGTTTTGAAGAAAAAAAGGAAAAGCATACAAAAAAACCGGAAATGGGACACTTTAAAAGAGCCGGGGTAAAGCCGTTACGCATCCTGAAGGAATTTCGCAATTTTGATAATGTGGAAGAGTTGAAGCTGGGGGATGAAATTAAGGTAGATGTATTTAATGAGGGTGAGCTGGTAAAAGTGACCGGGTGGTCAAAAGGAAAAGGATTTCAGGGTGTAGTAAAAAGGCATGGATTTGGTGGTGGTCCTAAAACCCACGGTCAGAGTGATCGCTGGCGTGCACCCGGCTCCATCGGTCAAGCGTCTTTTCCTTCGCGTGTGTTTAAAGGTCTAAAGATGGCTGGCAGGACGGGAAATGAACGGGTCACGATCAGAAATAAAAGAATCGTAAAAGTCTTGCCAGAAAAAAATATAATTATGGTGGAAGGTGGTGTGCCTGGCCCAAGAAAAGGTTTGGTCATCATTCAAAAGTAGTGGGAAGGAATATGAAGGTCGAGATATTTAAAACAGACGGAACTTCAACCGGTAAGAAAGTAGATCTACCTAAAAAGGTATTCGAAGCTGAACCCCATGAACATGCTGTATATATGGCGGTGAAAGTTTACATGGCGAATCAGCGACAGGGCAATGCTTCTACTAAGACCCGGGCCATGGTGAGTGGGGGAGGGCGTAAACCCTGGAGACAAAAAGGAACGGGACGCGCCAGGGCGGGCACCATTAGATCCCCTCTGTGGGTAGGAGGTGGACGGGTATTTGGTCCCCATCCAAGAGATTACTCCCTAAAACTGCCCCGAAAAGTTAAAAAGCTGGCGCGAATTTCTGTTTATTCAGATAAAGCTAAAAATGACAAAATTACGGTACTGGAAGATTTTACTCTGGAAAATCCGAAAACTCGGGAAATGTTTAATATTCTCAAGGCATTTGGTTTAGAAAAAGAAAAAGTGCTTTTATTGCTGAAAGAATACGATCCAAACATTTTGCGGGCAGGTCGAAATATACCCAATTTACATATAAAAGTGGCTTCTACCGAATCTACCTACGACCTTTTAAACTGTGACCGATTGCTCGTACAGCAAAGTGCTATTAAGAAAATATCAGAGGTGTTAGCTAAATGAAGAACCCGGAAACCATATTAATTCGGCCTTTATTGACAGAAAAAATGCTTGATTTGCAGGAAAAAGCCAATAAGTATGCCTTTCAGGTTGCCAGAGACGCCAATAAAATAGAAATTAAAAAGGCTGTAGAGGCTAAGTTTGGGGTTCTGGTAGAACATGTTCGTACAATGAATGTCAAAGGTAAAAGCAAAAGGATGAATACCAGGCGAGGCATTACACGCGGGCGTAGGTCAAATTGGAAGAAAGCGATTGTAACTCTGAAAGAAGGATACTCTATTGACTTCTTTGGAGGACCGCAAGAATAAATTGAGGGAAGCAGATGGGAATTAAAACATATAAACCAATAACGCCAACGTTAAGATTTCGTTCGGGCTTAACTTTTGAAGAAATTACAAAAAAGGAACCGGAAAAATCTTTGCTGCTCCCGTTAAAAAAATCGGGTGGTCGGGATAATTATGGACATATCACGGCCCGCCATCGCGGGGGTGGTCATAAACGGATGTACCGGATCATTGATTTCAAACGTGATAAAGATGGGGTTCCAGCTAAAGTCGCCGCCATTGAATACGATCCAAACCGTTCCGCCAATATAGCTCTCCTCCACTATCTCGATGGTGAAAAGAGATATATTATTGCTCCACTGGGTTTGAAAGTTGGTGATACGGTTATGTCGGGCGAAGGTGCAGAAATTCGTATAGGTAATACTCTTCCCTTAAAAGATATTCCTTTGGGAACGCTGGTTCATAATATTGAATTGGTTCAGGGTAAAGGCGGACAGTTAGCTCGTAGTGCCGGAAGTTATGCGCAAATCGTGGCTAAGGAGGGGAGTTATGCTCAATTAAAACTACCGTCGGGTGAGGTGAGAATGGTACGACAGGAATGCCGTGCCACTATTGGCCAGGTCGGCAATGTGGATCATGAAAATGTTTCCATGGGAAAGGCAGGGCGTTCTCGCTGGTTAGGTCGCAGACCGCATGTGCGTGGTGTGGCTATGAACCCTGTCGACCATCCCATGGGCGGTGGTGAAGGTAAAAGTTCAGGAGGAAGACACCCGTGTTCTCCGTGGGGGAAACCGGCCAAGGGTGGCAAAACAAGACGTAAGAAAAAATCCGATGCTTTAATTGTAACTAAGCGAAAATAAACCAGGATAGAATTCTATGCCAAGATCGGTTAAAAAAGGACCTTATGTTGACGCCAAGCTTTTAAAGAAGATTCAAGAATTGAATAAAAGAAAAGAGAAACGAGTCATTAAAACCTGGGCACGTCGTTCAACCATTATACCCGAATTTGTCGGGCATACTATTGCGGTTCATAATGGTAATAAGTTCATCCCTGTATTTATTACTGAAAACATGGTAGGACACAAACTGGGTGAATTTGCCCCCACAAGAACTTTTCGGGGGCATGGTGGTAAAGCTGCAGAACGAGCAGGAAAAGTGAGGTAATATTTTATGGAAGCAAAAGCGGTTGCACGATTTGTTAGAATATCACCAAGAAAAGCCAGACAGGTCATTGATTTAATCCGTGGTAAAGGTGTGGATGAAGCGCTGAATATTCTGCATTTTACGCGTAAAGCTGCTTCTCAACCCATTGAGAAGACTCTAAGATCGGCCGTGGCCAATATGCTTAATAATGAAGGCGCCACCAAAGTCGATCCTGAGGAGCTGGTTGTAAAAGAGGCTTATGTTGATAAAGGATTTACTTTTCGCCGATATCGGGCTGGTTCCATGGGTAGGGCTATGCGTATGCGACGTCCTACCAGCCATATAACCATTGTTGTTGCGGAAAGAGAAGAAGAATAATTTAGTGGAGGTAACTTGGGACAAAAAACACATCCAATAGGTTTTCGTTTAGGAGTTATTAAAGATTGGGAATCCAATTGGTTTGACGAAAGGGAATTTCCCAAAAAGTTGCAAGAAGATTTAATGCTTCGGCGATACATTCGAAGCCGTTTACAAAATGCTGCTGTTTCAAAAATTGAAATCGAACGGACACCGCAAAGAATTACGTTGACCATACACACAGCCAGACCCGGAATTGTTATCGGTCGTAAGGGAGCGGAAGTAGACAAATTAAAAGAAGAATTGCAGCGTTTAACAGATAAAGAAGTACAGCTCAATATTAATGAAATAAAAAAGCCCGAATTGGACGCTTATTTGGTTGCTGAAAACATTGCTCAACAACTTGAAAATAAAGTTTCATTTCGCAGGGCTATGAAGAAAGCCATTATGAGTGCCATGCGCATGGGAGCCGAAGGAATTCGGGTGTCGTGCTCTGGACGCCTTGGTGGAGCTGAAATGGCACGGAAGGAACATTATAAAGAAGGAAGAATTCCACTGCATACAATTCGTGCAGATATTGATTATGCTAAAGCTACGGCGAAAACTCAATATGGTACAATTGGCGTAAAAGTCTGGATTTGTAAAGGTGAAGTAATGGGGAACTAATCATGTTAATGCCAAAAAGAGTAAAATATCGTAAACAACAACGCGGCCGCATGAAAGGCAAGGCGACCAGAGGCTCGACACTTGCCTTCGGAGAATTTGGTTTGAAAGCATTAACGCCCGGATGGGTGACGTCTCGTCAGATTGAAGCGGCTCGTATTGCCATGACCCGCTATTTAAAGAGAGGTGGGAAAATTTGGATTCGGATTTTTCCGGATAAGCCAGTTACTCAGAAACCGGCTGAAACCCGTATGGGTAAAGGCAAAGGCTCGCCTGAGTACTGGGTAGCTGTGGTAAAACCAGGCCGAATCATGTTTGAAGTTGCAGGCGTGAGTGAAGATGTGGCCCGTGAGGCTTTTCGATTAGCTTCACATAAATTACCGGTACAGACAAAATTTATCAGTCAAGCTGAATTTGGTGGATAAGCCATGAAAATGTATGAGATAAATCAATTGCCCAAATCCGAAATTGAATTGCGTCTCGAAGATGCCATTGAAGAACTATATAATTTGCGTTTTCAGCATGCTATGCACCAGTTAGATAATCCGTTACGGTTGCGGGAGCTACGTCGAGAAATTGCTCGATTAAAAACAGTTTTGCGCGAATTTGAACTGGGAATTCGCAAAGAAATCAAGCAGGAAGAAGAAACTAAATCAAAGTCAAAATCTAAAAAATAATTAGAGTACTATGTCAGAACGAGGAAGAAAAAAAATAAAAATTGGTAAAGTCGTTTCCAATAAAATGGATAAAAGTATTGTGGTTGCTGTGGAACGGCTTGTTCAGCATCCTTTATATAAAAAATATCACAAAAGAACTTCAAAGTTTATGGCACATGATGAAAATAACGAATGTCAGATTGGTGATGTTGTAAAGATTATGGAAACCCGACCTTTAAGTAAGAGAAAACGCTGGCGAGTGGTTGAAATCATTCAACGTGCAGCTTAAAATACTCAATATGGAGAACGAGAAATGATACAGCAATATACCCAATTAAATGTAGCGGACAACACCGGGGCAAAAAAAGTCATGTGTATATTAGTGCCCGGAGGCACCAAAAGAAAATATGCGCATATTGGTGATGAAATTGTTGTGTCGGTAAAATCGGCTATTCCGGGGAGTAATATTAAAAAAGGTGATGTTAGTAAAGCCGTGATAGTGCGTACCAAAAAAGAAATACGTCGATATGATGGATCTTACATTCGATTCGACGAAAATGCGGCGGTATTAATTAATGATCAAAAAGAACCGAGAGGAACACGTATTTTTGGTCCGGTGGCCAGGGAATTACGTGACAAGCAATACATGAAGATCATCTCTCTGGCTCCGGAGGTATTATAATCATGCGAGGGGCAGATATGCACGTCAGAAAGGATGATATGGTTCTCGTTTTAACCGGTGAATATCGAGGAAAAAAGGGAAGAGTTCTTAAAGTTTTTCCAAAGGAGAATCGTGTCCTTGTGGAAGGGGTGAATTTCATCAAAAGGCATATGCGACCGAGTTCAAAACTACCTCAGGGCGGGATTATCGAAAAGGAAGCACCCATTCATGCGTCGAACGTGATGGTAATTTGCCCAAAATGTAACACACCCACACGAACTCGGCGTGAATTTTTAGGTGAAGAGGGAAAACCCTCTCGGCGTAAAGCCCGTGTTTGTAAAAATTGCGGTGAAATGATTCATGCTGTTGGTTAAAATTTAAGGTATGAGAATTAATTATGGCTGAGTATACACCAAGATTGTTAAAAGAGTATCGCGAAAAGATTATACCCTATATGATGAAACGTTTTGGGTACCGGAATATTATGGAGGTCCCCAAGATTGAGAAAATTGTAGTCAATATGGGTGTTGGAGAAGCCGTAAGTGAGCCAAAGCAGCTTGAAAAGGCAATGGAGGACCTTACCACCATTACGGGACAAAAACCGGCAATTACAAAAGCCAAAAAATCCATTTCTAATTTTAAACTTCGAGCCGGAATGAAAATTGGCTGTAAGGTCACTTTACGGCGCTGGCGCATGTATGAGTTTTTGGATCGTTTGATAAGCATAGCCATCCCGCGGGTTAGAGACTTTCGTGGTTTATCGGATAAATCGTTTGATGGACGGGGCAACTACTCCATGGGGGTAAAAGAACAGATTATCTTCCCGGAAATAGATTATGATAAAGTCGATCATATTCGTGGTATGGATATCACTATCGTAACCACTGCTAAAACCGATGAAGAGGCATACGAACTGTTATCCGCTTTTGGTATGCCATTCAGAAAACGTAGTTAATCAAATTGTGAGGAGATTGTGGCAAGAAAAGCATTAATTGAGAAACAAAAAAAAGAACCAAAGTTCAGAGTTAGAAAATATAATCGTTGTACACGTTGCGGGAGACCACGGGGTTTTCTGAGAAAGTTTGGACTCTGCCGTATTTGTTTTCGCGAGTTGGCTCTTGAGGGAAAAATCCCCGGTGTAACAAAAGCGAGTTGGTAACAATTTAATAGAGGTTGAATCGATGTCAATGACCGATCCCATAGCTGATTTTTTAACGCGTATTCGAAATGCCGCTCAGGCAAAACATACAAAAGTAGATGTTCCTGCTTCCAATATGAAGAAGCAGATGGCTCGAATTCTAAAAGAATACGGTTTCATTAAAAATTATATTTTAATTGATGATAAAAAAAGTGGCATCATCAGAATCTATTTAAAATATGATGACCAGGGCAACAGTGTGATTCATGGATTACAACGTATCAGTAAACCGGGTGTTCGAAAATATGTGGGAGTAAAAGAAATCCCTCGAGTGTATAATAATCTTGGAATTGCCATATTGTCGACGCCAAGAGGGGTGGTTTCAGACCGAGATGCCCGAAAACTGAATGTGGGGGGAGAGGTTTTGTGTTATGTCTGGTAAATTACAAGCGAAGGAGAAATAAGTGTCACGAGTAGGGAAAAAACCTATAGAAATACCGCAAGGCGTTGAAGTTAGCGTGCAGGACCATGTAATAAGTGTGAAAGGTCCTAAGGGCACCTTAACGCGTAAAATTGTTTCCGGAATTGATGTGGAAATTGCTGACGGAAGAATCGATGTTAAAAGACCAAATGAAACCAAGTATTACAAGTCCTTGCACGGCTTATTTCGTACTTTAATAAATAATATGGTGGAAGGTGTAACCAAAGGTTTTGAAAAAAAACTGGAAATCGTTGGGGTGGGATATCGTGCAGAAATGCGCAATAATCGATTGATTCTAAATGTGGGCTTTTCCCACCCGATTGTTTTTGTCCCTCCAGAAGAGGTTCAAATTGAGGTGGAAGGACAAAATAATATCACTGTTAGAGGGATTGATAAGGAACTGGTGGGCCAGGTAGCCGCAAAAATTCGCTCTTTCAGGCCACCGGAACCTTATAAAGGTAAAGGTATTAAATATATCGATGAACACATTATTAGAAAGGCTGGCAAGACAGCCGCTTAAGGATAATAAACGGATGGCATTGGACTCTACTCAGACAGCTTGTAGTGGAGGGAATCCATGCGTGATAAGGTTAAACTTAAAAAATTAAAGAGGGCAAAGAAAAAATTGAGGATTAGAAAAAAAATTTCGGGAACGTCGGAACGTCCACGGTTAGCCGTGTACAGAAGTTTAAGACACACTTATGCACAGTTGATAGATGATGTGAAGAATCAAACTATCACAGGTGTTTCCACACTTACTCCCGATTTAAGACAGGATCTGGAAAAAGTAAAGAGTAAAACGGAAGCAGCTCGATTGGTGGGCAAAAAAATTGCCGAGAAAGCCAAAGCTTTGAATATTAAAAGGGTTGTTTTCGACCGTAGCGGTTATTTGTATCACGGTAGAGTAAAAGCTGTTGCCGAAGGGGCACGAGAAGGTGGTTTGGAATTTTAATATAAACAAATACTGAGGTGTGGCACTTTGAGAAAGAGAAAACCATTAAAAATTAATCCAAGCGAATTAGATTTAAAAGAGCGCGTAATTCATATTAATCGCGTGGCCAAGGTTGTAAAAGGTGGGCGACGTTTCAGTTTCAATGCCATTGTAGTCGTAGGTGATGGAAGGGGACATGTAGGTGTTGGCCTGGGAAAAGCCAACGAAGTAACCGATGCCATCACCAAGGGTTCTGAAAATGCCAAGAAAAATTTGATTCGGGTACCTATCATAAATGGTACGATTCCTCATGAAATAAAAGCAAAATATGGAGCAGGGAAAGTGTTTTTAAAGCCGGCTTCTCCTGGTACGGGCGTAATTGCAGGGGGAGCTGTGCGGGCAATTATTGAAGCAGCAGGCATTCAAAATATTTTAACCAAATGCATCGGCTCGACAAATCCACATAATGTGTCTAAAGCCACTTTGCAGGCTTTAACGAGTTTAATGGAATTACCAGAAATTGCTCGACAAAGGGGCCTGGCTATTTCCGAAGTGTTCAACAAAACTACGGTATAGTAACCATGGCAAAACAGAAAAAACTAAAAATTACCCAAATTCGCAGTACGATTGGACGGCATTATCGACAAAAAAGAACTATTGAAGCTCTGGGTTTAAAAAGGCTTCATCATACAGTAATTCATAATGATACACCACAAATTCGAGGTATGATAAAAAAGGTTAGCCACTTAATAAAAGTTGAGGATGCTTAAAATTATGGACCTGGGAAGTTTAAAATACGCTCCTGGCTCAAAGAAAAAGGCCAAACGAATTGGACGTGGAGAAGGTTCAGGGCATGGGGGTACGGCCGGTAAAGGGCATAAAGGACAACGGTCAAGAGCCGGTGCTAAAATCCGGCCCTGGTTTGAAGGCGGACAAATGCCCTTGCAAAGGCGGGTTCCCAAATTTGGTTTTACAAACATATTTAAAAAGGAATTTCAAATTGTAAATCTTAAAGATTTACAAAAACTTGAAGAAGTAGATAAAATTGATCCCGAAGTTTTATTGCAACGGGGTTTAATAAAAAAGAAGCGGGTGCCTGTAAAAATTCTTGGAGAAGGTGAAATTAATAGAAGCGTAGAAATTTCTGCACATGCTTTCAGTGCTTCTGCGCGTGAGAAAATTGAAAAAGCCGGTGGGAAGGCCATAGTCTTATGATTAGAGGATTTACCAGTGTATTTAAAATTCCGGAATTAAAACAGCGGATACTTTTTACGCTACTTCTGCTGGTGGTCTACAGAATTGGCGGACACATTCCGGTTCCCGGAATTAATAGTGAGGCTTTATTGGCTTTTTTTTCGGAAGCCAGACAGGGGGGCGGTCTGTTAGGCCTGTATGATCTGTTTGCCGGCGGTGCTTTTCGGAGAGCTACGGTATTCGCATTGGGAATTATGCCTTATATTTCTGCTTCGATTATTATTCAATTGTTGGGAGCCGTAGTCCCGTATTTTCAAAGACTTCAAAAAGAAGGTGAAGAAGGACGCAAAAAAATTACCCAGTATACTCGTTACGGTACCGTGCTTATTTCGACTATGCAGGCATACGGTGTGAGTATATTTTTAGAAAATATTCGAACGAATGCCGGTATCCCTGTAGTTCCGGAGCCAGGGTTATCGTTTCGTTTGTTGACTATGATTGCGCTGGCTTCTGGAACGGTATTGATTATGTGGCTGGGTGAACAAATTACCGAAAGGGGTATCGGAAATGGCATCTCATTAATCATTTTTGTTGGAATACTCGCCCGATTTCCCAATGCTTTCTTAGATGAATATCAACAGATCGCTGGAGGAAATCGTGCCATTCTTACGGAAGTATTTTTGTTGGGTTTGATGGTAGTTACAGTTGGAGCGGTGGTAGCACTTACTCAGGGAACCCGTAAAATTCCGGTACAGTATGCCAAGCGGGTGGTTGGCAGGAAGATTTATGGCGGTCAGAGTACTCATATACCTTTACGTGTGAATACGGCAGGAGTGATGCCGATTATTTTTGCTCAATCGATTATGTTTGTGCCTCAAACCGTTTTAACCTTTTTCCCCAATAATGAGTTTATGAATACCATTGCCAGTTATTTCGATTTTCAATCCCTGGTTTACTGGTTAATCTATGGTTTGCTTATTGTATTTTTTACTTATTTTTATACAGCTATTGTATTTAATCCAGTGGATGTTGCCGACAACATGAAAAAATACGGGGGCTTTATTCCTGGAGTACGCCCTGGTAAAAAGACAGCCGAATTTATTGATAATATTT
>CAZMEG010000019.1:0-4271 GCA_964565205.1 uncultured Cytophagia bacterium | reverse complement strand
TTTAACAAAAATTACTTTACCGGGTTCGATTGCTTTAGCAGTGATTGCTATTTTCCCATATATCATCACAAAATTTGTAAATGTATCCTTTAATTTTGCTTCCTTTTATGGGGGCACTTCATTACTCATTATCGTAGGTGTGGCTTTAGATACTTTGCAGCAACTGGAGTCGCACCTGTTGATGCGTCATTATGATGGTTTTATGCGTGGAACCCATAAAATAAGAGGTCGAGCAAGATTCGCTTAAACAGTTCTTTGAAATTTTCAACATGGATAAAACGGTTTAGGTTCGCTGGGCAAAATATAAATTTTATGATTCATCTTCGCAGTAAAAGAGAGATTGATTTAATACGCAGAAGTTGTGAAATTGTGATGGAAGCGCTGGATTTAGCTGAAAGACTGATCGAACCTGGAATCGAAACACGGGTTATTGATAAAGAGGTTGAAAAATTAATTGTTTCAAAGGGGGCGAGACCTGCATTTAAAGGGTACCGGGGTTTCCCGGCCAGTTGCTGTATATCGGTTGAAGACGAAGTGGTGCATGGGATTCCGGGGCCGCGAAAATTAAAAGAAGGAGAAATTGTTAGCATCGATATTGGGGTACAATTTGAAGGATTTTATGGAGACAGTGCTAAAACCTATGCGGTCGGGGAAATTTCTCCTGAAAAGAAACGCTTAATGGATGTGACTTTAGAAGCTTTGAGACAGGGAGTGAAACAGGCCAGAGTTGGCAAACGTTTATCTGATATTTCTCATACTATTCAAACGATAGTTGAGGGCGCCAACTTTTCTGTGGTGCGTGATCTGGTTG
The DNA here is from genome assembly GCA_964565205.1 of uncultured Cytophagia bacterium. Classification (GTDB taxonomy): domain Bacteria; phylum Zhuqueibacterota; class Zhuqueibacteria; order Oceanimicrobiales; family CAZMEG01; genus CAZMEG01. The sequence goes on along the minus strand of CAZMEG010000019.1, from coordinate 3,460 downwards.
GACACGGGGTGGGCAGGAAATTACATGAGGATCCACAAATTCCCAATTATGGTCCACCCAATACCGGCCCCAGGTTACGGCCTGGAATGGTGCTGGCCGTGGAACCCATGGTGAATATGGGAGATTATAAAGTAATCACTGCTGATGATAATTGGACAGTTTTAACAGCCGATGGTCTTCCATCGGCGCATTTTGAATATACAATTGTGGTCACTGAAAATGGACCAGAAATTTTAACCAAATTTTAATTGATATTTATGGCAAAAAAAGAAGAACCCATAAAAGTTGACGGCACTATCATAGAAACATTGCCAAATGCTATGTTTCGTGTGGAGCTTGAAAATGGTCATAAGGTCATAGCTCATATTTCGGGGAAAATGCGCATGCATTTTATTAAAATTTTACCAGGAGATAAGGTAACGGTGGAGTTGTCACCTTATGATTTAAGTCGCGGTCGTATTATTTACCGACATAAATGAGAGGGTTTTAGATGAAAGTTAGAGCGTCTGTAAAAAAAATTTGTGATAAGTGCAAGATCATTCGTCGTAAAGGAGTGATACGGGTGATCTGTGTAAACCCGCGTCACAAGCAGCGACAGGGTTAATTTTTAAAACAAACTTTGTGGAGGTATTGCTTTGGCAAGAATTGCAGGTGTTGATTTACCAAGAGACAAAAGAGTAGAAATTGGTTTAACCTATATTTATGGGATCGGGCTTTCTTCATCCAAAAAGATTCTGGCGAAAGCAGGTGTGGATCCTGACAAACGCATAAAAGATTTAAATAGCGAAGAAATCACGAAAATTCGAAATATCATTTCCTCTGAATACGAAGTAGAAGGTGCACTGCGCACCAAGGTAAATATGAATATCAAACGCTTAATGGATATAGGTTGTTATCGCGGTTTAAGACATCGTCGTGGGTTACCGGTACGGGGACAAAGAACCCATACCAATGCCCGAACCCGTAAGGGACGTAGAACGGTAATTGGTGGTCGGAAAAAATCGTAAATAATCTAAGAGGTTTTTCATGGCATCATCTAAAAAGCAAAGAGGCAAAAAGAAGGAACGAGTCGAGCCTAACGGTATTGCTCATATAAAAGCAACGTTTAACAATACGATTATTTCTTTAACGGATCCGTATGGTAATGTCATTTCCTGGGCATCGGCCGGGAAGGTGGGATTTAAAGGCTCCCGTAAAAGTACCCCGTTTGCCGCACAACTGGCTGCGGAGGCAGCAGCAAAAGAGGCGATAGATCTGGGCTTGCAACGAGTGGAAGTATTAATTAAAGGGCCTGGCGCCGGACGTGAATCGGCAGTGCGAGCTCTTCAGGCGGCCGGTTTAGAAATTACTGCTATCAAGGATGTCACCCCGATTCCGCATAACGGGTGTCGTCCACCTAAAAGAAGAAGAGTATAAATTAGAGGAATCTGGAGGTATTTAAACTTTATGGCAAGATATATTGGACCTGTTTGTAAGCTTTGTCGACGTGAAGAACAAAAACTGTTTTTGAAAGGTATTAAATGTACCACACCTAAATGTCCGCTGGAGAAACGGAGTTATCCGCCCGGCCAACATGGGCGTGTGCGTCGCTTTAAACAGTCAGACTATGGCTTACAATTACGTGAGAAGCAAAAAGTTAAACGCATTTATGGACTTTTAGAAGCACAATTTCGCAACACTTATGAAAAGGCTGTGCGTCAGAAAGGTGTGACCAGCGAAATCTTGTTACAGCTTTTAGAACGGCGTCTGGATAACATCGTCTTCCGGCTGGGTTTTGCTCCTTCACGTCGAGCTGCCAGACAGCTTGTCCGGCATGGCCATTTTATGGTGAACGATCGTCCGGTGGATATTCCCTCTTATCTTTTAAAAGCAGGCGATGTTGTGCAGGTGAGGGAAAAAAGTAAAAAACTGGCAATTATTCATGATTCTATGAAACGTGTTCGTGAAGGACAACTGGTACCCTGGTTGGAACTCGATAAGGCCAACATGAGGGGTACTTTGCTTAATATTCCTTCACGGGCCGATATTCCAATCGAAGCCAATGAATCATTAATTGTAGAACTTTATTCAAAATAAACGAGAATTAGGAGTAGTAGGGATATGATGTGGCCTAATTTACAAATTCCACAATCCGTGGAGGTGGATGAAACCTCCTATTCAAATAATTTTGGTAGATTTATTTTACAGCCTCTGGAAAGAGGGTTTGGAGTAACTATTGGTAATGCTTTACGCCGTGTCCTTCTTTCTTCTTTGCCAGGCGCAGCAATTACCATGATCAAATTAGATGGTGTTCTACATGAGTTTTCCACCATCCCCGGTGTGGTTGAAGATGTGTCGGAAATTATTCTAAATTTAAAGCAGGTAAGGTTAAAACTTCTGACCAAACGTCCGGATAAAGTGACTTTGCATTTAAAAGGCCCGAAAGAATTCAAGGCGGGAGATATTCAGAACGGCACCACGGAGTTCGAAGTCTTAAATCCGGAATTACATATTGCTACGTTAAACAAGGAAGCTGAATTCGATATGGAATTGCGCATTGGACGTGGGCATGGCTATGTTCCTGCTGAAGAAAATAAACAACCTGAACAACCCATTGGCGCAATACCCATAGATGCGATCTTTACACCGGTAAAAAAGGTAAGCTATCATGTGGAGAACACGCGGTTGGGACATCGGACCGATTATGAAAAGCTGATTCTGGAAGTGGAAACAGACGGTAGCATCACCCCGGATGATGCTTTGAATTATGCCGCGAAAATATTGCGTGATCATTTGCAGGTGTTTATTAATTTTGAAATCGAACCCGAAGAGGAAGAACCCATTGAAGTGGATGAGGAGGTCCTTCGCATACGTAAACTACTCAAGATGCCAGTGGATGAATTGGAATTATCGGTCAGATCTTATAATTGTTTGATGGCGGCAAATATTAAAACCATTGGCGATCTGGTACGCAAAGATGAGCAGGAGATGCTTAAGTTTAGAAATTTTGGCCGTAAATCTTTACAGGAATTAACCAAGATTTTAGAAGAAAAAGGCCTCCACTTCGGTATGGATGTGGATAAATATTTGAAGGGTGATAACGAGTAAAAAAACCATAGGAAAGGTTCATGCGACACAGAAAAGTAGGAAATAAACTCGGAAGAACAGCCAGTCACCGAAGAGCTTTACTGGCAAATCTTGCTGCTGCTTTATTTTTACATAAACAGGTTAAAACCACGTTAGCTAAAGCGAAAGAAGCCAGGCGAACCGTCGAACGGCTGATTACTTTTGCGAAAAGAGGTACTCTGGCTGACCGACGTCAGGTGCTTCGTGTTATTCGTGATCGGAAAATTGTAAAAAGCCTGTTTGATGAAATTGCCCCGAAATATGACGATCGCAAGGGAGGGTACACCAGAGTGATTAGGTTGGGTAGAAGACGTGGTGACGGAGCCGAGATGGCCATTCTGGAATTAGTAGGCTA
>CAZMEG010000018.1:10934-17807 GCA_964565205.1 uncultured Cytophagia bacterium | reverse complement strand
AACGGTAATTCTCTCAGTTAAATATCAAATCGAGGAAATCAGCATAGGTTTTTGGCCTATTCCTGTCCAATTTTTAATTTTTCCCTCTCTAAAGTATTTAAAATATCTGACGAAATTTAAGATAAATTTTTAATACCTTTTTTGAAAAAATAATTAGGTGAATTTACATCATGAAGAGGCATTTCTGGTTAAGCAGCCTTGGGTTGATTTGTTTCATTATTATTCCTGCACTGGCACAAATTGAAAAGACAGATAAGAGCGATATAAATTACGAAACACGCCTGGCTTTTTATCTGGATCAACGGAGTCGAGACTTTTTGGAAGATATGGTAAATAAAGAGACACTTTTACTCGATTTAATTAAAAATATTACCAGTGAGTTAAAAATTAGAGGCAAAAGTGCTCTGGCCAATGATGAATTAGGCTACCATGAAATCTATGCCCAATCGGAAACTCTCATTAAAGAATATTCTGCTGAATTAGAGAAAGTGGTAAAAATTATTCGTGAAATTGACTTTTTAAAACAAGTTACCGGGAAGAGTGGAGATTTGACCGTCTGGGAAAATTTGGTGGCTCTGCGCGAAAGAATGGTGCAATTGTTAGAAAACCGTGAGATTTATCAAAACGTTCCTTATAATCCCAGGCGTGTGGCGCAGATGTTTCAGGATTATTACAGTGAGGTTGACTCTCTGGTTTCTTTATATGATCGACTGGAAAAATTGGCTCAAATGGCTGAAGCACAGGGGGATGTAAATTTTCTGCAGCAGATCGTAAGTCAAAAAAATCGCATTCAAAGACTAATAGGAAATCATGAGGGGTATGCAGTCAGCTATGTTGCCGATGAATTTGTTGAGGAGACTCAACAGATAGTTAATATTTTAAATGAGGTAGAACAACTGGAAACCACAGCTATCTCCAGCAACTCAGATATCAGTGTTGATCTGGAAAAACTGCGACGCGACCTGCTTAAACGTGTGGATAAACGTTTCTTAAAATTAATGGGCTACGATGTCCGGTCAGGGGCGTCGGGTTTAACCGTTTCCGAAATATTCAAACAGTGGAAAGCCAGACAGATTGCAGATTATAAAGCGCGATTTACCAAATATAAAATAATGAAGAAAAGACTTCTGGCCAATTCAACACCTCTGGAGAAGAATCGAATGCTGGCCAGAGATTTACACAGTGCATTTTCCAGCTATATGAATGGAAAATATGCACTGGCCGAGTCACAATTTAATGTTATTCTGGAAGATTACGGGGATTTCTTTACCGACCTGGATGCTATCTATTTTTATCGTGGTGAGAGCTATTATGCCCGTCGACTTTTAAATAAGGCTGTTTCAGATTATGAAAAAGTGGTGAGCAATTATCATGATTCATCCTTCATGGGGGAGGCACTTTTTCGTCTTATGCTGATTTATGAAAAATCAGGGAATTTAAGGAAATTTTATGCCTGTTATGATCAATTCAAAAATCAGGCTAACCGCATTTCCAGACCTTACCGGGATCGGTGTAATTATCTGGCCGGATACGTTTATTTAAAAAATGACAATTGGAATCAGGCTGAAGAAGTGCTCCAGCAAGTTTCAGAAGATTCAAGATACTATAATTTAGCTCAATATCTTCTGGGAATAGTTTACGCCAATCAAGGAAAACTGGACCAGGCCAGGCCGGTTTTTGAGCGTCTGGCCTCACAAACAAATGACTCCAGAACCGATGTACTTCTCAATTTTGTACGAAACAATGCTTTGTTGAAATTAGGTTACATTTCCTATCAGCAGGGAGATTACAAAAAAGCACTGGAATATTTTAATCAAGTTTCTCCCGGATTTACAGGATATGATCGAAGTCTGCTGGCATCAGCCTGGACATATTTCAAAGAAGGTGAGTTTGATAAAACCATTGAAAAAGTCAACCAGCTATTTCATGACTATCTGGCTTCTGATTACACTTATGAAGCTCTTGTACTGGCAGCCCACTGTAAGCGTTTGTTGAATCAACAGGATGAAGCTTTGAAGGATTTACGATACGTGGCCAATGCCAGAAAAGTTCTGTCGCTATCCCAGCAGTACAATGAAGAGCGTAAGCTGGTATTGCAACGCTTAGCAGAAGTTCAGCAACTTGAGGAGCAAATTCTGGATTACCAGGACCGGGCGCTTTACCGGATAGCTGCCAGTATTCGAAATAAATTACAGGATTTATTACAGCAATTTCAATCTAAAGGAGTCGCGGGAACCCTGCTTCTGGATGAATTCCAGGACGAACGCCAGGCTATTTTTCGCCAAATTGAAGAACTGGATCAGATTATTGCTAAAGCCGAAACCGCGGGTGATAAAACTGCCGCCAGGAGAGCCTATAAGCAACGCGAACGCTTAATCGAAGCCCTGGATAATTACCAGGCCGATAAATCTATTCGCAACATTAATTATTTTATTGACTATCCTCTTGCTACTAAAGAAAGTTTTATTAAATACCGAAAAAATATTTTAAGTGAAATCTCACAGGAAATGGATTTAGAAAATAAAAAACTGACCCATACCTTGAATCAGGTACAATCATTACAGGAGATAGCTGCCTACTCCCCCGATTTGGATGCCAAATTAGACCTTGAAATCCTGGAAGAAGATTTATCTCAATTACAAAATAATACCAGTCAATTGGATGCCTGGGTAGCAGAAAATCAGGTGGAAAATATTCAAACTGATTTTGATCGCTGGGCTGATTTTTCTGGATTTGGCATGAGTGACATCACCTTCCAGACCATTCAGGAGAAGAATAAACAATTGTCCGATTATGCCAGTAAAATTGGCTTAATTAATAAAATTTTAATCCATAAAAAAGAAGAACTGGAAAAAAAGATAGCAGAGTATGATGAACAGGTAAGGAAGATTGAAGAAAAATTACATAAAGAAAAAATAGAACAGGAAAAGAAGGAACGGGAAAAATATTTTAAAGAACATTACTTTGAAACGGAAGAAAAAGAAAATTCTGGTTTATAAAATTTTGGGTTAATAGTTTGATGCAACTGAAAAAAATATTTTTTAGGGTATTTATTGGTTTCATTGTTTTTACTTCCGGTCAAAATCTCATCGCTCAGGAGTCCATCTCAACCTTATTGAAGGAAAAGGATGGCCTGATTGATTCTTTGTTAAAAGTTTACACCATCGATGAACTGGTTCAAATACGTGAATATTACAGGAAGGAAGCTGAAAAGGTCATACAGGAGAAGGATTGGATCCGTAGAAAAGGTATTCGAGACATGGAAAATTTTATCAGGACCCATCCCAACAGTGCTGTCCTGGATCGGGTACTGATTCGATTGGCAGAATTATATTATGAACAGGCAATCATTGATTTTACCCAGGCCAATGAAGAATACAATCGACTTTTGGAACTCCACGATCAGGGTAAAATTCAGGAATTACCGGAGGAACCTAAAAAAGACTTCAGTCGGGCGTTTTCTCTTTATCAACAAATCATTGAGGAATTTCCCAACAGTCCACTGGTAGACGATGCCCTTTACAACAAAGGATTTTTATATGAAGAGCTGGGTGAATATGATCAGGCGTTTGCTGTATATAAAAACTTAATCAATCGTTACCCTGAAAGTCGTTATGTACCCGAAGCCTTGATGCGCATGGCCGAATATTATTTTAATCCACCAATAAATGAACTTGAGACGGCCATTGCGCTTTACAAGCAAGTTTTAAAATACCGAGCAAGCCCCCGCTATGATGCCGCCCTTTACCGTCTCGGCTGGGCTTATTATCGTTTAAGCGACTATCCTTCTGCTATTGCCTATTTTACCATATTGGCTGATGACATTGATCGTGCCAGAGAACTGGATCCTGCCTATAAATATCACTTCCCCCTGGTGCGGGATGAGGCTGTCGAATACATTGGCTTTAGCTTTCTTGATTATGGAGGACCGAATCTGGCTGCCAGATATTTTAACGACATCGGTGGGCGGACCTACGGTTTTGAAGTGTTGAAAAAGATCGGCGACGTGTATATGGATGTGAAAGAGGAATACAGCAAGGCAATCGAGGCTTATCAGTTACTTCTCAAATTGTATCCTGAATCGGAAGAAGCTCCTAAAATTCAGGCTAAAATTGCCGAGGCTTATCGCAAAGTTGAAGATGAACAGATGGCCTATGTTCGGCGAGCTGAACTTTATAAAAAATATAAAAAAGGTAGTGAGTGGTGGAAGAAGGTAAAAGACCCCGAAGCCAAGGAGGAGGCCACTAATTTAGCTGAAATCGCGCTGCGGGATAATATAAATTTGCTGCTTAAAAAAGGCGAGGAGACCGGCGACCAGAAATTTTACATCCAGGCCGTAAATGATAGTAAAGAATACCTGGAGACGTTTCCTGACTATCCCAATGCCGCCCTCATCCACTGGAATATGGCCTTAACGCTTGATAAGAAGTTAGGACGTTATGATGAGGCCTTCGATGAATATATTAAAATAAGCAACCTTTACTGGGATACCGAATACCAGAGACAGGCGGCACTGAATGCCATCGCACTGGCCGATGAAGCGGTTCGTAAAGATTCTCTCAATTTAACTCCGGCAGCCGCTTTCAATATTCAAGAGTTGTCCCGGTCAGATAGCTTGCAAAATCTTTTGCAAACCAACACCCATGCTCTCACACCGGAAGAACAACGCCTGGCTTATGCCTTGGATAACTATATTAAGCTCTTTCCTGAGGAACCACAGACAGCCAAAATATTAGCCAAAGGCGGGGCCCTTTACTATGAACGACATCAATTTCACGAAGCCATTAAATACTTCAAGACCCTGGTAAAACATTTTCCCGAGAGTTCCGAAGTGGATTATGCCCGCTATCTGGTGATGGAAAGTTATTTTGGTAAAGGGGATTATGAAAGCTCAGAAGCGGTAGCCAAGAAATTACTCGCTTCCAATTCTGAATACGCAGATAATGCCCGACGTCGCCTTTCTGAATCGATCTTTTTACGGGCTAAAACATTTTCTGATTCTTTACAACATCTTAAGGCTGCCGAAGAATATAAACGCGTTGTAACCGAAGTACCCAATGCCGAATTTGCCGATTTAGCTCTTTATAATGCAGCTCTGGAATATGAACAGGCAAAAGAGTATTCACAGGCCATTAACAGCTATAATGAGTTGATTCAAAAATATCCGCAATCAGAACACTATCTGGTAGCACTCAATAATATGGCTTTTGATTACCGGGAATTAAAAGATTTTGCTAATGCAGGCTTAACCTATGAAAAATTAGCCGGTCAGCATCCAGACTCCCAGAAAGCCCAGGAGGCCCTGTATAATGCCAGCGTTTCTTATGTAGAAGCCAAGGATTGGGAACAGGCAATCCGAGTAAACACACTATTTGTGGAGAAATTCCCAAAGGCAGAAGAGGCCGATGATCTGTTGTTTGATAATGCTCAATACTATTTGAAACTGGGTAACCTGGATAAAGCCAACGCCATTTATGCCGATTTCGCCGAAAAATTCCCTGATTCACCCCGTGTTGTTGAAGCTTACTACCACCGGGGTATGTATTTTAAAAATCAGGGAAAACTGGATTTAGCCCTGGATGAATTCAATAATGCTGTAAATCGGAATAAAAATTTAAAGAAAAAAGGATTGGAGACCAATGATTTTTATGCTGCCGAAGCTCTTTTTGAGTTAACCGAAATAAAGTATCAGCAGTTTGCCAGGATTGAATTTAAACTCCCACCCACCAGCCTGGAAGCCAGTAAAACGAAAAAGAAGACCCTATTGAAAGAAATTGTTGATGGATATACTACAGTGGCTGCCTTCGGTACCATAAGATTGTATGAAGCTACCTATAAAATTGGCCAGGCTTATGAAGATTTTGCCAAGACCTGGGCTAATCAAGAACTACCCCCGATGGATGATACACGAAAGATTGTTGCTCAGAAAAAAATTAACCAGACGGCTGCAGAGTTGTATGAAAAAGCTCTGGAGGCTTATAAAAAAGGCTATCAGGTTCTCGATAAACTCGCTAAAAAGTATCAGGAAACTACCTCAGTTAGAGATACAACAGAGACGGCCGATAACAAGATTGTGCCGAAAGATACCACATTAATCGTAGCCGAACGCTGGATTAATAAATGCAAAGAAAAAATTTCCGAGACTCTGTTTGATATCGCCCAGATAAATTATGCTTCCGTAGCTCAGTTACTTAAGGCTCCTCCCCCGGCAGGTATTGGAAAACTGGAAGAACTGGTTTACAGGCAACAGGTGATTGCAAAAGCCGTGAGTCCATTAATTACTGAAATTGTGACTGCCCATACAAGAAATCTAAAAGAGGCCGGTACCCTGGGCCTGGAAAATAAATGGGTGGATTTGTCCAAAACTAAAGTGGTAACTACCAGTAATATTATTCCAGCAGAATTCTGGAAGCTCTCTTTTGAAGGGCTCCATTATTTCGAACAACTTGTTCCTCAATTTGAAAACTCAGTGAAAACTCAGGCGGAAACAGCCGTTGATTTAGCTGACCAGATGGCGAATTTACTCGAGATCAGTGGTTCTTTTGCGGAGGCTGGAATAAATGGTTACAGGAACACACTGAGCAAAGCACAGGAATTAGCCATTGAATCTCAAGAAGTTTCATTAACAGAACAGAATTTGTTTCAATCTATTATGGCATTTTATCATCAGGCCGATTCCCTTGCCAAAGCCATTAACAATAAGCGGAAGGCATACGAAAAATTATTTGGCGAAACCCAGCAGCCTGAGTATGAAGACGCTATGTATACCTTTGATGACAGTTATAATTACCTGGTTGAAAATAACGAGAAAATCCTTGCATTAGGCTACAAGGTCAGTCGTGATTTGCAAATAAATAACCCCTGGACTCAGGC
>CAZMEG010000018.1:0-10924 GCA_964565205.1 uncultured Cytophagia bacterium | reverse complement strand
CTTTAACTCAAGCCCTGGTTAAAATCGATCCTGAGAAATATGCTTCTGAGTTAAATTTGAACATCGAATCCTGGACGATTGCAAGTGATCAGAATTGGCGTGTTTCGACAGAGTATGAGTCCCAATGGAAGGAAGCCTTTTTCGCCGATAGTTTGTGGCAGCAGGCTAAAATAGTGGATAAAGAATTACATATTCCAGGTGGCAAGGGCTATGTAATCTGGTGGCAACCGGCTGGTGAATCACAAGCGCAAGCCGAGAGCCTGGAAGCGGCAAAAAATACAGAAAAGCACTATTTCCGCAAGACGTTTGATATTTCCGGGCTTCCCATTTCTGGTATACTCCAAATCTATGCAGACGACACATTTGATCTTTATGTGAATGGCGAAAAAGTAGAAAGTTATTCGTTCTCTGCTAACAAAGACTCGTCTGCAAAAGTTTATACGATTACTGATTTTTTGAAGTCAGGACAGAATGTTATTGCTGTGGAAGTTCAAGACACTGATCATAGTTCGGGTGGCCTGGAATTGGTTCTTGATCTCAAGCAAATTGCTAACTGGTCTGAATTTAAAGGGACTCTGGTTTCTCCGCAATCTAAAAGCCAAGAACCTTCAAATTCCGACAAGGAGAGATATGAAGTCGAAAATAAAAATCTCTAAAAGGTACCCTCTTTTCTGGATTTTATATTGCATTTGTTTAGTGCCGGCATTGCGAGCCCAAAGTACAGACAGTACAGCAGTTGCCCGACAGGATACAAGTAAAGCAGCTCCTGTAAAAGAGTTCATTTTAGAAGAAATTCATATTGAAGCTGTCGTAGAAAAACCCAACGTAGCCATTTTACCCTCACGCATGAAACCTGAATTAGATAGGCTGGAGTTCATCTCCCGCTCATTCGAGCCGGAATTAAGGGAAGAACCTGAAAAAATTCTTTTGTTAGAAAGTGATTTACAGGCAATAAAAAATGTTAAGCTAATCGAACAAATATTAAATAAAGTACGAAGTAAACAACCAAGTAAGAAAAAATAATGGAGGTTTACAGCCATGGTAGACATTTTTGAACTTTTTCGTCCGGGTGCCTCCGGGTGGATTTTCATGTGGGCTCTTTTAATCACAGCCGCGTTTATGGTAGCTATTGCCGTGGAGCGGACTTATTACATCTGGGTTAAATCCAATATTAATGCTAACAAATTTATGGCTGAAATCCGAAAGCTGGTAAAAGCCGGTGAATATTCCAAAGCTTTAGAACTTTGTGAAGCGGCTAAAGACAAGGCTCTGGCCCGGGTGGTAAGCGCTGGTTTAAAGAAGGTGGCGGAATCGGAAACTGTGGACTTTCGTACCATCCAGAACTCTGTGGATGAAGGCACTCTTGAGGTGATCCCCAAATTACAGGAACGGACTGGCTTTTTAGCCATGATTGGCAATGTGTCTACGCTTATTGGACTCATGGGCACCATTTACGGCTTGATCCTGGCTTTTAGTGCGGTATCGGAGGCAGGGTATGATGCAGCCCAGAAATCCGCTTTTCTGGCGGCAGGTATCTCAACGGCCATGAACACAACATTAACCGGGTTGGCCATCGCGGTACCGGCCATTTTGATTTACACTTTGATCCATAACAAAACCGTAAAAATCATTGATGAAATTGATGAACATACGGTCAAACTCATTAACCTAATTACAGGGAATCGTTAAGCCATGGCTTACAGACCATCATATCGTCGAACGGAAAAGCGCATAGAAAATGTTGAGCCCAATTTAACCCCTGTTATGAATCTAATGGTGGTAATCATACCACTTTTGTTGACCTCGGCTCAATTTATTAAAATCAGTGTGATCGAGTTAAATTTGCCCCCGGCGGCCGGACCCAAAATGACTGAATTGCAACAACCAAAAGAGTCAGAATTGAAACTGGATTTAGCCGTTACTATCACCGATCAAGGATTTTTTATTTCAACGGCCGCCGGCATTCTACACTCGGACCAGGGGCCTTCCATTCCTAAAAAGAACGGTGAATATGACTATGAGACACTTGCTCGTCGACTTTACGAGATTAAACAAAAAGCTCTGGGTAAATTTAAGGATACGGATTCCATAATAATTCAAGCGGAACCAGAAGTGGATTATCAGACCCTGGTCAGCACTATGGATGCCTCTCGTTCCATTAAATTGCAAGGACGGGAAATAGCCTTGTTTCCTAAAGTTTCTTTAAGTGCGGCGGTTTTATAACAAAATGCAAAGGAGCATGGAGTAACTATGGCTTTTATTCCATCGAGAATAAAAAAGCATGATACAGATCCCGGGAAAGCCAGACTTAATTTGACTTCCATGATGGATATGTTTACCATCATTCTGGTATTTTTATTAAAAACATTTGTTACAGAAGGACAATTAATTCAACCATCGGAAACCTTAACCTTGCCTAAATCTACCATAAAAACACCTCCAGAAACTGCTCTGGATCTGGTGGTATCCAAGCAGGTGGTAATGGTTAATAATAAACCTATTCTATCTTATCAAGAAGTGCATAATACTCCTCAATTTGTAATTCCGAAATTACGAGATGAATTGCTCTATCATGCACGAGAAGCCAAAAACATGAAAGAGTTGTACGGGATTCCATTTTCTGGCAAGGTGACGATACAGGGGGATAAAAGCATTCCCTATCGGGATTTGGTAAAAATTATGGCGACCTGCGGAGCCTCAGATTACCCGAATATGAGGCTGGTAGTTTATCAAAAAGAGGCGGAAGAGAATCATTTAATACATTAAGCTCTATTCACAATGGAGACTTTATGAACGATAAGGAATTTGATAAAACGTTTAATTTGAAAATATCAGACGAAAATCCTGAAGATTTTTTCAGACCAAGATTGACTGAGTTGCCGAAAGAATTTAAAAAATCCTGGAAAGATTCCCTGGATACCAGGTATCTCAGCATCCTGGCGGTTTCGTTTATTTTGCATATCAGCCTGGTCACATATTTTCTGTTGAATCCTCCCCCTAAAGAAAAGACCATGGAAAAGATTGCAAAGATACAAAAAAGGCTTGCTGAAGCAATTAAAAAACGTGAAGCAAAACTGACGGAACCAATTGCCAAATTTGAATTTTCTAAAAAGAAAAGCGTCGAAGAGCCCGAGGAGAAAACCCCGAAAACTGGTCCTAAAAAGGCAAGAAAAGCCAAACCCGCGCCTCAAAGACCTGGACAGCCAAAATCGAAAACGAAAGCAAAAAAGCCAAGGCCTCGTTTGCGAGGAGGAGCGGGGTCAACTCGTAAAACCCGCGAGGAAATTGCCTCGGCCATTAGTTCGAAAGGTATTCTGGCACTACTTACCAGTACCAGTGATGTAGCCCAGGGTGAAGAAGTTGAAGATATTTTAGGACCAACAACGCTCTCTAACGATGATTTTGACAAAGCCCTGTCCCAGTTATCGGGTATAAAAACCGGGGCAAAACCCGCTGGAAAAAAAGATGGGCAAGGAAAAGGATATGGAAATGTTAAAGGGGGGCGCGCCAGTGGGAAGGGGAGTATCGATAATCTGGTTGAAGGTTTAGGTTCAGCGAAATCCAGCTCCTTTGAACGAGCCGGCGATCTGGTCGTAGCCAGTGAATCACCCTTGATAGAAGAAGCCTCTGGCAAAAACGTCAAAGGGAGAAATCCAGACGACTTACAGGCGATTATCATGAAACATAACAGTGCCATCCAGTACTGTTATGAAAAAGAACTAAAACGAAATCCCGATTTAAAGGGGAAATTAATGCTTAGAATTATCATCACTCCCCAGGGTACGGTTAAAAGTGTTAAAATTATTTCCTCTACCCTGAATAACCGACGTGTAGAAAGATGTGTGGTCAATCGCATTAAGCGATGGTCTGATTTTGGAGCTATTGATCCGAGGCTGGGAGATACGGCAATTCGCCAGACCTACACGTTTGGTTATTAAAGAATGCACCACTGAGGCAATGGCGAGTGTACGAATTGGCATGGATTATTTCCCGGCATCATTCATAAACTTAAGCGAAAGAAAATCGAGATTATAGTTTAAATTCATAATTTACAAATTAATTAAGGGAAAAGCCTTTTCAATTATCCAGTAATTAATCACTCCAGTACTCCGCAAGCCTATTCATAAAAATCAATATGTTATAAATTCAAGTCATAAAATTGTGATTCAACCTGCCACCATGGCTCCAAAACTCCAGGACTCCCCACCATTCTTCATAAAATCTAATTACTTACAACGATAATTATAATCGTGAATTATCCTGGTTAAAAATTGTTTTATATTTTATTGTTTGAAAATAAAAAATTATATTTTATATTTAAGGCTCAAATAAGTGAATCAATAATGGGGAGGATAAAATAATTTGGAAACACTCGGTGATTGGAAAAGAACACACACCTGTGGTGAGTTAACTGCTCAACATGCGGGGGAGGAGGTCATTTTAATGGGATGGGTGCATCGTCGGCGCGATCATGGCGGACTCATTTTTATTGATTTACGTGATCGCTATGGGCGGACTCAGATTGTGTTTGATCCCCAAATTTCCCGCGAGAGCTATCAAAAAGCCAAGGAACTTCGAGGTGAATTTGTCATTGCGGTCAAGGGAAATGTACAGAAACGTCCCCCTGGCATGACCAATCCCAGTATTTCCACCGGTGAAATTGAAGTTAGTGTTCAACAATTAAAAATATTAAACCCGGCGCAGACCCCTCCTTTTGAAATTGATGGAAATGTAGAGGTTTCCGAAGAGCTCAGGCTGAAGTATCGTTATTTGGATTTGCGCAATTCGGTTATGCAGAGGAATTTAATCATTCGCCATCGTACTTATCAGGTGGTTCGCCAATTTTTTGATAAACACGGTTTTGTTGAAATTGAAACACCGTTTTTAATGCGCAGTACCCCGGAAGGAGCCCGAGATTATCTGGTACCCAGCCGAATTCACCGTGGTAAATTTTACGCCTTGCCACAGAGTCCGCAAACTTACAAACAGATTTTAATGGTAGCGGGGTTTGATCGTTATTTTCAAATCGTACGTTGTTTCCGTGATGAAGACTTAAGAGCTGATCGCCAGCCGGAATTCACTCAGATTGATATGGAGATGTCATTTGTCAACCGTGAAGATATTCTGGAAATAAACGAGAAGCTTTTAATCACCATATTCAAACAGGTTCTTAATGTGGAATTGCCATACCCGTTCCCGAGATTTACTTATGAAGAGGCCATGGAGCGGTTTGGTACAGACAAACCTGATTTGCGATACGAAATGGAAATAAAGAATATCAGCCCTCTGGTCAGGGAATCGGAATTTAAAATTTTTTCTGAAAATGTAAAAGCCGGCGGAGTCGTTTGTGGAATTAATTTACCGCAGGGGGCTTCTTTTTCCAGGAAGCGTATTGATGCATTGACGCAATTTGTTGTAGACCAGGGGGCAAAGGGCCTGGTGGCCATAAAAGTTTCTGGTTCGGGATGGGACTCTTCGCTGGCCAGGTTTTTTAAAGACACCACCATAAAACAAATTAATGATCAATTTAAAGCCAGGACCGGAGATCTTCTACTTTTGATTTCTGATGAAAAATACAAAACCCTGGAAATACTTGGCGCATTAAGACAAAAATTAGCTGAAGAGGAGGGCCTCATTGCAAAAGATACTTATAAGCCAGCCTGGGTAATTGATTTTCCGTTACTGGAATTTGATCAAGAAGAAAATCGTTATGTAGCACGTCATCACCCCTTTACTGCTCCCGTTGATGAAGATATCCCATTGCTGGATACGCAGCCGGAAAAGGTAAAGGCTAAAGCTTACGATTTGATATTAAATGGTTATGAAATAGCCGGAGGGAGTATCAGAATTCACAGCCGAACCTTACAGAGGAAAATGTTCCAGTTATTACAGATTTCTGATGAAGAAGCCGAAGACAAATTTGGCTTTCTTCTAAAAGCCCTTGAATTCGGAGCACCCCCTCACGGCGGTATTGCTTATGGTTTTGATCGTCTGGTGATGATTCTGGCAGGACAAAAATCCATTCGCGAAGTCATAGCCTTTCCGAAGACGAATAGCGCTCTTTCCCTTATGGATGGCGCGCCTTCTGAAGTTAAGGAAGAGCAATTAAAGGAGTTGGGATTAAAAATTATATGAAGATACTTTTTTCTTGACAATTAGTATTTTTTTTGTTATTATTCGGCATGTTCAGACCTTAAAATATTATTTCTACCATGATTAGATCACACACCGGGAAAAATAATTTCAGAAAGGAGGTGAATGGATAAATGAAGAATGTTTATAGAATGGTATTACTTTTCATTATTTCATTGTTTTTGGTCTCTTCAATGTCTTTTATTGGTTGTACCAAGCATCCCAATGCAGAGCAACTACAGGCATTAGAAGAACAGAAAAATGCCGCACTTGCAGCCGAAAAGACTCTTGAAGAAAAGAAGCAAGAAAAAAGTCGTCTTGAGTCGGAACTTAACAAAAAGAAAAAACAGTTGCAAGATGCAAAAAATGAATTGGAGCAGGTAAAAAAACGTCTTGGTCAATGATTCAGTGATTGAAATTTTTGAAATGTAAGGAGGGTTACATGAAAGTAAGCACAAAAACTCTCTATTTGTTAATTTTATTTGTCCTGGGATTTTTGCTGATACCCAATCAGTGGATTTATGCCCAGGAAAAAATGACAATGGATGAGTACAACGCCCAATTGCAGGAATGGACAAACCGTGAAAGAGTTGCAAAAGATGAAATTGCTAAACTGGATGCTGAAATTGAAAATTTGAAGTCTCAAATTGCTGATGTGGATAAGCAGACTAATGAGGTGTGGGCACAAATTTATCAAACCATCGGTACAGACGAAGCAGGTGTGAATGCCTATCGTGACAAATTGAACGAAATCGGCCGCGAACTGGATGCTTTAGCTGCCTTAACCCCTGAAGAGCTTTTTAAACGTCGGAAAGAGTTGGACGCTCTTGAGGAGAGGGTAAATGAAGCCAAGCAAGATCGGATTTCTGCGTTGACTGAAATGCAAAACAAGATTGCGGAACTGGAAGGCAAAATAGCGCAATTGCGCGCCAAGATGCCCAAGGCCATTTACGATGAATACACCGTTGTCCGTGGTGACTATCTGTGGAAGATAGCGAAAAAGCCGGATATTTACGGAGATCCATATCAGTGGATTCGAATTTATTCGTACAATAGGGATCAGATTAAAGATCCGGATTTAATTTATCCTGACCAGATTTTTAAAATTCAACGTGAAGTGGGACCCAATGAATATCTGGTAAGCAAAGGAGATAATTTAGCTAAAATTGCAGGTAGCATCGAATATTTAAATGACCCTACGAAGTGGCGCTTACTTTATGAAGCAAACAAAGATATTATTGGTGAAGATCCCAATTTTATTTATCCTTATCAAGTTTTACGAATACCACAACAATAAACCTTGGAATTCACTTTTCCATAAGAAAAATGTGGTTAAAAAGCAGGCCGGGAAGATGATTCCCTGCCTGCTTTCTATTTATTTTAATTTATAATTTTAAACGCGTTGCATCCTACGAAACAGCTAAACAAAATTAAATATACGGGCTCTTAAAATTATGGGTAACCATAAATGGGAGCCTTTTTTATTTTTAAACGTAATAAAATAGTCAGAAATTAAAGTGGAAAAAAAAGAAAAGATTAAAAAATCGATCTCTCTCAGAGGAATTGATCAAATAAAGTTATTTGGATTTCAGGACGTATTTTTGAGAAAAATTCAAAAGGAATTCGGAGCTAAAATAGTTGCCAGAGGCAATGAAATCATTATCGAAGGAAACCCTGAAGAGGTTCAGGCCTTATATCGAATTTTTTATGAATTGATCATGATGGTTTCAAGGGATCAGTCCATAACCGAAAAAGATGTGGAAACGGTCATTGCCCTGGCAAAAAATAAATCCGAGGGTGAATTGCACGTCAATCATATTGCCAACGAAGATTATGTGATATTGTATACCAAAGAAGGCGCCATTAAAACTAAAACGCCAGGTCAAAGATTGTTTTATGAAGCCTGCCAGAAGAATGATATTGTATTTGTAATTGGGCCAGCTGGCACAGGAAAAACATTTTTAGCCGTAGCCATGGCTGTGGCTGCTTTGCGAGACAGAGAAGTAGATAAAATTGTGCTCACCCGACCGGCAGTGGAAGCAGGTGAAAGCCTTGGTTTTTTGCCAGGTGATTTTCGTGAAAAAGTGGATCCTTATTTACGGCCTTTATATGATGCACTCTTCAGTATGATCCCTGCAGATAAATTAAAAAAATATGTGGAAACACAGATTATTGAAATTGTGCCCCTGGCGTATATGCGTGGGCGTACTTTAAACAATGCTTTTGTTATCCTGGATGAAGCACAGAACACTTCATTCAATCAAATGAAAATGTTCCTGACACGATTGGGGGTAAGTTCCAAGGCTATTATCACCGGTGATATTACCCAGATCGACTTGCCGGACACTAAGGCCTCGGGTCTGATACAGGTGCGCTCCATTTTAACCGGTATAGAAGGCATACAATTTGTTTATTTAACCGATCGAGATGTGGTGCGGCACAAATTGGTGCGTGAAATTATCAAAGCTTACGATATCTTTGAAAGCAAGAATAACATCAAAAATTCATGATAAAAAGCTCGTTAAAAAAGATTAGACAATTAGGTCAGGAACAGTTAACCTTACATGCCAGGGGTTTCTGGAGATATTCACCCCAGATGTTAATGGGGTTTGTTATTATCGCCATCACCTTTTTAATTTTTCCCCGCGAGCCTTCTTTTGAGTTTGCTAATCTGAGAGAAGGCGATGTTTATATGGGAAAGGAGATTATCGCCCCGTTTACCTTTTTTATTAATAAAAGTCCAGAAGAATACGAAAGAGACAAAAAATTAGCTGCAGAAAAAGTACCCCCGGTGTTTGTACGTGTCGACAGTATTGAGGCAAATGAAATCCAAAAATTCAATCAATTTTTTGCAGAACTGGAAATCATTCGAAAAACCAGCGAACCCGATACGATCCGGATAAAAAAGTTGCAAGAATTATTAAATAATTATTTCATCATTATTGAAAAAGAAAATTTACCGTTATTATTAAAAAGCCAGATTTCCGTATCAAAAAAAATTAGTTATTCTGTTTTTAAGCAAAATATAAAAAGAATATTAACCGATATTTTTACTATTGGCGTTTTAAACAAATCCATAAAAGAATTTCCACATGTTCCCGAGAAAATTTCTATTATTTCTGAAAACCAGGAGATACTCGATGATCCTGATAACTATTATGATCCTCAAACCGTAGAACAGGTAGTTCTTGAAAAGCTGCGCCAGGCCTTCTCTCAGGAAGATATTGCCTCTAAAATTGGCTACCAGATATTATATCCCTTCATAAAGCCCAATATAATTTACGACCCCCAGGAAACAAACAGGCGAAAAGAAGAGTCCATAGCCAGAGTACCGATAGCTAAGGGTACCGTTTTAGCTAATGAACGGATTATCACACCCCACGAACGAATCACCAAAGAAACTCTGGAGAAATTAAGATCTCTGGCTGAAGCCCGCGCTGAACGTGAAAAGGTTCAGGGAGGTTTAAATAGATTACTTCCAGAAATCGGGCGTATCCTCCTGATCATTTTATCGCTTTCATTTACGGCCATATTTTTATTTTTTGCACGACCTGAAATTTTTTATAATGTTAAAAAACTTTCCATCATTTTCATTATATTTTTAATTATTCTTTTAGCAGCATTTTTTATCAACCGATCCAGGTTGTCTGAATACTGGGTTCCTATTGCCATTGCTTCGATGTTAATAACCATATTTTTTGATACTCGTACCGCTTTTATATGTACTTTGACTTTAAGTATCTTCCTGGGCCTACTATGGGGTAACGAATTTACCCTTATGCTAATTTCCCTTTTTGTGGGTACTATGTCTACCTTTGCCGTGCGGGAAATCCAGGCACGCCTCTGGATTCTTAAAGGCATGGTTACCATAACTCTGTCTTATTTTTTCTCTATTGGAGCCGTAGAGTTGATTCGTTCAGGTACTTTGGCTTATGTGGGTAAAGAAATGCTCAATGCGTCTTTCAACGGCATCTTTTCACCTATTCTCACTTATGGATTAATGGTTATCTTTGAATATTTTTTTAAGATGACCACCAATTCAACATTATTGGAATTGTCGGATTTAAATAAGCCCCTGTTACGCCAGTTAGCATTTAGAGCTCCTGGAACCTACCATCACAGTATTTTAGTTGGGAATCTTGCTGAAGCCGCCGCTGAAGCTATTGGAGCCAATGGACTTTTAACCAGAGTTGGGGCTTATTATCATGATATTGGCAAAATGGAAATGCCAGAATATTTTGTAGAAAATCAAAAAGGGGGTAAAAATCCCCATGAAAAACTCACCCCAAGCATGAGCTGTTTAATTTTAATCAATCATGTGAAACGAGGTCTTGAAATCGCTGAAGCTCACGGATTGCCAAAAGAAATTTTAGAGTTCATTCCTCAACATCATGGCACGAATTTGATTACCTATTTTTATAAAAAAGCACTGGAGATGAATGGTGAGACCGAAATTAATGAGGCTGACTTTCGTTATCCTGGTCCAAAACCACAGACGAAAGAAACCGGAATTGTTATGTTGGCTGATGCCGTTGAAGCCGCCTCAAGAACTTTGAAAGAGCCTACTGTGGGCAGGATTAAAAACATGGTCAACACGATCATACAGGAACGTCTCATTGATGGGCAGTTAGATGATTGTCCATTGACCTTAAAAGAATTGTCGCAAATTAAAGAAAGTTTTGTAAATATATTAACGGGTATTTTTCATGGTAGAATCGAATATCCCGGTCAGGAAAAAAAGTTTTTAAAGAAAAAGATTAAAGAAGAACAGCCAAAAGAGAAAGTCGTTGAA
>CAZMEG010000017.1:0-17865 GCA_964565205.1 uncultured Cytophagia bacterium | reverse complement strand
CTCCTTTTTTGTTTTAAACAACTTCCTCCCTCTTATTCTAATCATGCGAGTTATTGTTCATTTTCCAGTAGAACGAAACTGAGGTTTTACAAAATTCAACGAATTTTACTTGATTTTCTTATTAATTTCAATTAAGTTAGAAATTCTGACAAACTGAGGTGTTGCATCATGGATGAACAAAAATTAGAAGAAGAAAAATTAAAAGAACGCATTTTACAACGAGGTAATCTACCCCAACACATTGCCATCATTATGGATGGCAATGGACGCTGGGCACGTAGCAGGCAGTTGCCCCGGGTCGAAGGTCATCGAGAAGGTATTAATTCCGTGCGGGAAGTGGTACGAGTTTGTGGTGAACTCAACATCAAATATTTAACCCTTTACACTTTCTCAACAGAGAACTGGCGAAGACCCAGAAGTGAAGTCACTGCACTTATGCGATTACTCATTCGTACCGTCAGAAGTGAAGTGAATGAACTACAAAAAAATAATGTTAGATTAATTACCATTGGCAATTTACAGGACCTGCCTTCACCAGCCCGACGAGCCATGATTCGTGCCATGGAATTATTGAAAGATAATACGGGTTTAACTTTATGTCTGGCACTCAGCTATAGTAGCCGGCGAGAAATAACTGATGCAGTAAAAAA
The DNA here is from genome assembly GCA_964565205.1 of uncultured Cytophagia bacterium. Classification (GTDB taxonomy): domain Bacteria; phylum Zhuqueibacterota; class Zhuqueibacteria; order Oceanimicrobiales; family CAZMEG01; genus CAZMEG01. The sequence goes on along the minus strand of CAZMEG010000017.1, from coordinate 17,215 downwards.
AATAGTGCAAGAAGCTTTAGAGGGTAAAATTAAAATTGATGAAATTAATGACCAGGTCATTTCAAATCATCTTTACACCGCATCCATTCCGGATCCAGATTTGTTGATTCGTACCAGTGGTGAAATGCGAGTAAGTAATTTCCTGCTCTGGCAGTTGGCTTACACCGAAATTTATGTTACGGATGTTTTTTGGCCCGATTTCAGGCGCCTGGAACTTCTTAAAGCCGTTGAATCGTATCAAAAAAGAGAACGTCGGTACGGCATGGTCAGTGAACAGTTAGCCAAAACACGGGTAGCCGCAACCATTTAACCCATGTTTAAAAAATTAATCTTTAAAATTCTACTTTTGCTTTCTCTCTTTACGGTACTTTTAATTTATGGTTGGGAATACCTGCGCATAGATGAAGGCATCCAGCAATTTATTACCCAAAAATTAAAAAACGCCCTTGGCAATCAAATTCAGGTAAAAAATATTCGCATGGGTTTTGGCGGGTTACATCTGGAAGGCGTACAGTTAGCCTTCAATGATGCCCCCTATGATCTTCATATTTCCGATGTGCAACTGGGGTATAGTTTAAAAAGTTTATTGAAAAGCCGATTCAATCCGGAACGACTGGCCAATGAAATCACCTTTTACCACCCACGACTTACTATCAACTATAGTACAAAAATAGGAGAAACACCCGATTTAGACCTGGCTTTAAAATTGTCTGAAGCCGACAACAAAAATACCGAACAAATTTTTCGCTCCATTTTAAAAGAATACGATTTCATTAAAAGAATCACCATTTCCGAGGGAGAAATCCTGCTCCTCGAAACTACCTCTGGTAAACGTACCCAATTTGCCAGCAAAATTAATGGCTGGGCTTACACAGATGATAAAGGGCGGGCCTGGATGCGTCTTGCCGGCCATATCTTCCAGACCGACGAATATAATATGATTCTGTATGGCCAGGCAAATCTGAAAAAAGGAGCCTTTGATTTCTTAAATATTGATCTGCACGACTATAAAATCGGCAATGAAATCCCCTTTCTTCTACCCGACTATTTTAAGGTCCTGGATGGTGTACTCAATGGTCACCTGGTGATAACAGAAAAGTTAGATCCAGCTCGACATTTTAACATTGAGGGCAATCTGAACCTGCACAACGGAAGGGTCAAATTGGTTTCGGAAAATATTTTTATTGACCAGATTAATTTTGATGCAGAAATTAAGGATTGGACTCTTTTTATTAAACAATCCTCCCAAATCATCAATGGTTCGCTGACAACTCTAAAAGGGAAAATAATCAATCTCCTCGATCCTCGATTAGAACTTCAATTATCCTCTAATTCAGTAGATATCCAAAAGTTCTTGTCTGAATTTTCACCGGAGAAATTTTTACCTATCGAGGGTGATGCGCAAGTTACATTAGACATTCAAAACTCAATATTGAAGCCAGAAATCCAGGGCAACATCGATGCTTCTGCAATCCGGATATTTAATAGTCCCATTCAGAATGTTCACACTGGTTTAGCATTTCGAAATAGAATCCTTACAATCCAGAATTTTAATGCAAAATGGGGAGCGAGTCAATTAGTCGGCTCCGGTGAAGTACAATTTGAACCCCCTAACAAATATGTAAATTTTCACATTCGGGGCGAAGGCGACGTTACAGATGGCCTTAAATCTCTGGGGCTTACACCCGCTGCGCCTTGTGAAGGGAAGCTGGATATAAAAATTTTCGGGCCCTACGAAAGCCTGGCCAGCCGGGGATCGGTAGACCTCAAATTTTTATATGAAGCTAACCAAAGTTATGCTTTAAAAGGCACCTTTGGTTATAGTAAAAATCAATTGTTCTTTAATGCCCATTCCGATGAAAATGATTTTCAATTTTCCACCTCTGTACAAAATTTATTTGGTGAACCCACCATCTCGGTTAGTGCTACAAATTTTGAAAATGCTTTTTTATACATTAACCAGCCCATATTAACTTTTTTAAGAAAAAATTATAATTTAAATTTTTCTTTAGAAAAATCCCCAAAAGAAGTTAATGTAAAAATCGAAGGATTTCGACGAAACGATTACGCTAAACTTTTTGAGATTGGTGCCACGACTGATCTGGACAACACCAGGACGATTGAAGGCGATCTAATTCTCTTTCCCAATTCTCCAGATAAAAAACATGGCGACTTCCTGATTAAAATTGGGGACAATTCCATAAACTTAGATCAACTGGTCATAGAAAACCAAGTGGAAGGCCGTCTGAGCTTCTCTAAAGATTACCTTCCTCAAAATGGCTCATTAACAATTTCAGGAATTTCTTTATCTAAATTACTGGCTTTACTGGGCAAAGAAGCTAAAGATATCGATGGTAAGGTGTTTGGTAAAATAACGGTGGCCGCCGACACCTTGGGACCTGTACTGAATGGCGATTTATGGGTAATGGATGCTTTCTTACGAAAATATGGTCCTTTAAATGGCGAAATAAAATTTTTAGCCAATTCAGAAAAAGTTATACTAAATAAGTTCAATTTTGATAAACTGGACAAACCCTTTATCCGGGCCGATGGAGAATACGATTTACACTCGAAAGAAATCAATGGACTGATTGGGGCAAAAATTGATGACGTGAACGATCTCATTTATATTATCACCGGTAAAGATGATATTGCCCACGGTAAAGCCCTGGTCCAGGTACAACTTAAAGGAAAACCGCCTGAAATCCCAGTGTTTGGAAGGGTAGATATCACGGAGGGGCAAATTTTAAAATTTAAGTTTGACCATGCTATGTTTGAATTCGGTGAGGAATCACAACCTAACGGTTCTTATTTTTCACTGGACGCATTGAAAATAAATAACCTGATTATTCAGAGAGATCAACAATTTACACTGTATGGAAATGCTTTATTTCCTTTTAATAGTAAAAAATCATTAAATGCTTCTCTGGAAGGTGACGGCAATTTTCTGGTTTTTCTTTCCGACCTCGATGAATTTTTTGAAAAAACCAGCAGTGAAGGCCATTTAATGTTGAAAATAAGTGGTAAATATGAACGTCCTAATTTTGCCGGCAGTAAATTTAGTTTCAAAAATGGATTACTAAAATTAAGCTCGGTGACAAAACGTGTAGAAAATCTTAGCGGTGATTTCGTAATTCATCCAGAAGATTATTTCTTAGAAATTAAAAAGCTCACAGGTACTATCCACAAAAAATATGTGAAGATAACCAATCAAAAGTCTTTGTCTACTTTGGAACCTTTACGCGTAGCCGGCGACGACCTCAATTTAGGCATTTTACGTCTGGAAACTCCAGAAGGCGTATTCATAAATATTCCCGGACTCATGGAAAAGGGGGAAATGGGGTGGTTTAAATTTGTCGGACGTAAACCCGGTGAATATTTTACCATAGCAGGCCCGTGGGATCGTCCCTATGTTCGCGGCGAAATTGTTGTTAAGAATGCTAATTTAACCTTTCCTTTTGTGGAAACGGGTGGAACGAAAAATTCCATTGCTCAAAAAATTATCAACAGCATCAACTGGGATGTGTATGCACGCTCTGAAAAAGATACTCGCTACGTAAGACAATTTCCTACAGCCATTTATGTGAACATGGTGATCGACAACAAAACCAGCGGTCTGGATTTTAAAGGCGTGCTAAAAGATTCAACTTTTTCTATTGCAGGTAAATTGGAATCGACCAGTGGTACATTTGAATATTTTGATCTGACGTTCCGGGTGGAAAAATTTGAAGCCGAGTTCAATCGTGGTTCCCTTTATCCCATTGTTTCTGGCAAAGCCTGGACAGTACTGCGTGATTCTACCAGTGTGCCTTACGATGTCTATCTAACCCTTTACACGGTAGATGAGCTTACCAACCAGGAAGTCACCCGTGGACGGTGGGATCGATTAAAGATCAAAGTTTCATCTGACTTTTTTGGATTACATGAAACGGAGGCAGACATTTTGAAAAGCCTTGGATACGCTTCGGAAACCATGGATAAACAGGCCCGTAGAGCCGTGGGTTATAGTACCGACAATTTACTTTTCCGACCAATTATTCGACCCCTGGAACGTCGACTGGAACGTACCCTGGGCCTGGATGTAATCCGTTTCAGTTATGCTTTTGCGCAAAATTTTTTAGATGCGAGTTTTGATAACGAACAGATTAAATCTACTTTGTCCTATTTGCGAAGCAGCCGCCTTATTATAGGAAAATATTTAACCAGTGATCTTTATTTTAATTACACAGGTGAACTGGAAGCGGGGATTGAATATAAATTTCAGGATAAAGGGGTGGGACTACATCACAAATTGGGTCTTGAATATCGGTTTAATCCGCGTTGGTTAATTCAAATGGAGTACGATTATAATACGTTATTTAATCAACAAAAAGATGATAAAAAAATCTGGTTACGTTATTCTTTTCCCTTTTAATTGCATGAACTTTTTCAATTTAAAAAAGTTTAAAAAATTTGCAGATGTGAAACAGTGGTAACCGTTTTATATAAAAGCTGAAGGATGTGGAAATATGTTTAAGAATTTAAGAAGTGGATCGTTATTCATAATTTTCACCCTCTTTTTAACCTCACCTATCCTGGCTCAAACTCCACGTCGCGCTGTGAAACTGGTCAGTCTCAACATAGAAGGCAACAAAACCGCCGATGCTAATTTTATTAAATTAAACTCCGGGTTAGTCGAAAATCAGGAAATCACGGGTGAAGATATTCAGCGTGCTATCCGACAGCTCTGGAATCTTCACCTGTTTTCAGACATTCAGGTAATTCTGGAAAAGGAAGTAGGCAATTCTGTTTTTCTCACCATTAAAGTCAAAGAATATCCTCGCCTTGAAAAAATAGAAATAGAAGGTAATAAAAAGGTCAAGAAGAAAGATTTAGAAAAAGAACTCGACTTTTATCGAGGGCAGGTAATTGGGCCGGTAGAAATTAAAAAAGCTCAGAAAAAGATTAAAAAACTTTATGAAGAAAAGGGCTATTTACTGGCTAAAATTGAACCGGTCATTCGTAAAAGTCCCAAAGCCGAAGATCGAGTAATTCTCAGATTTAAAATTAGAGAAGGCAATAAGGTAAAAATCAAAGGGATCACTTTTCATGGAAACCATGCTTTTTCCGACAAAAAATTAAGAAAACAATTAAAGAAGACCAAAACCGATGGATTTCTATTTTTCGGTGGAGGGGATTTTGATAGAGAAAAATATCAAGAAGACTTAAAGAATTTGATAGCTTTCTACCGAAAGGAAGGGTTTCGTGATGCGGAGGTGGTAAAAGATTCTATTTACTATGGCCCCGACAAAACTCAGATGTTCATCGATATCTGGGTGAATGAAGGACGACGCTATTACTTTGGTGATATCACCTGGGAAGGTAATAAATTATTTAAGGATGAACAACTATCTTCTTTGTTAGGGTTCAAAAAAGGCGATGTGTATAACAAAGAAAAATTAGAAAAAGCGGTTTTTGAACGCTTGAGTAGCATCTATTATGATTCCGGTTACATTTTCGCCTCAATCACTCCTCAGGAAATACCGGTTGGAGAAGATACGGTAAATGTTCATTTTCGTGTGGTAGAAGGCAAGGCTGTTAAAATTAACAAGATTCACATTGTTGGGAATACAAAAACAAAAGAAAAAGTCATTCGTCGTGAGTTAAAGATTAGGCCTGGCGACACCTTTAGTCGAGAAGCTTTAATTCGCAGTCAACGTGACCTATTTATTTTAAATTATTTTTCGGATGTCCGTCCGGACGTGCAACCGATCAATGATGAACTGGTGGATATCACCATCGAGGTGGAAGAGAAATCGACGGATACGGCCAACATGTCTGCTGGTTTCAGCGAGCGCGACAAGCTGGTCGGCAGTATTGGACTTACCATGAACAATCTTTTCGGAAACGGCCAGGTCTTAAGCTTTGATTGGAATTTCGGCCGTGCTTTTCGTTCATTTCAAATTAGCTTTACAGAACCATGGCTTTTTGATACACCCACTTTAATTGGGGTGAGTTTATTTGATATCAAACGGGATCGCAGGTTCATTGGTTATGATCAGAGAAGTCAGGGTGGGAGCATTCGTATCGGCCGTCGTTTAAAATGGCCCGATAATTTCTTCCGTATCGACTGGATTTATCGAATTGATAGAACGAATCTTTCAAACTTTGTGGATGATATTGTTAGATTAAATCCCAACGGTATAGTTTCACAAAAATGGCCATTGGTCACCAGTGGAATTACTCAGATCATAACAAGAAACAGCCTGGATCGGCCGGAATTTCCAACTTCAGGTTCGAAGTTTACTTTAACTACCGAATTGACCGGGGGGCCTCTGGGTGGCAACGTAAAATTTCATAAACATACGATCCAGAATGATTGGTTTGCTCCTTTATTTTTAAATTTTGTCCTTTTTAACAGTGTACAGGCCGGTTATATTGAAGGATTTGGTAATGATAAAGATAACATCCCGTTTCTGGAATTCTTTTTTATGGGAGGGGAAGGACTTTCGCGTTCTATCCCACTACGTGGATACGATGATCCATTATCCGGTCGGCTAACCCAGGAAGGCGGTAAAGTAATGTTCAAGTACAGCACGGAAGTTCGCTTTCCAATTTCCCGTAATCCAACCATATTTGGACTGGCCTTTGCGGAAGCTGGCAATACCTGGAAGAGTCTGGGTAGCACCGATATTTTTGATTTACGCCGTTCTGTGGGCGTAGGTATTCGACTGTTCATGCCGATGCTGGGTATCATAGGGTTTGATTACGCCTACGGATTTGATAACATCGACCCGATTACCGGTGAAAAATTTGGTCAGTGGAAACCACATTTTGTATTTGGAAGAAGTTTTTAATTAACAAATTAACCAAAATTAATGGAGGTTTTGCGTGAGTAGAATAACTTATTTAATCATCGCCACATTTTTAACAGGTGTATTTTTACTGTTTAATCAAAAGCCTGCCGCTGCACAATTAAAAATTGGTTATATTAATTCTCAGAAAATTTTGGATACTTACAAAGAAGCTCTGGATGTAAAAAAGCAACTTCAGGAATTAAATGCTAAATGGGAGAAGGAAGCCCGGGATATGGAACAGGAAATCAAGGAACTGCAGGATCAGCTTGAATCGCAAAGTTTGCTTTTAAGTGAAGAACGTAAAAAACAGAAACAGGAGGAAATTCAGAACTTATATACTAAGTATCAGCAATTTTTAAAGGAAAAATGGGGACCTCAGGGAGAGGCAGCGCGTAAAGAAGCTGAATTGATTAAACCGGTGTATGATAAGATAAATGCAGCGATTAAAAAAATTGGTGATGCGGAGGGATTTAATTACATCTTTGATGTAGTGGCAGGCAGCATCTTGTATGCCTCAGAAGATCAGCCAGATCTTACGGATCGATTGCTGGAGGAATTAAATAAAGGTCTGGCGGCAACAACCGGCAGTGGAAACAATAAATAGTTCTTGCATTTAATAGAAAATTAAATTATATAAAAGCTGCATATTCTTTTTAAAGTATGCAGCTTTTTATTATTTTCAGGGAAAAAGGTTGGGAGACAAACAACTAAAGATTTCGTTAGAAGAAATTGCCCGCCTCGTGTGCGGTGAAATCGAAGGGGACCCTTCGGTGATTATTACCGGAGTAGCCCCCATTGAATCTGCCCAGAAGGGTGATATCTCTTTTATAGTGAATTCACGATACGAAAAGTATCTTAATACCACAGAAGCTTCCGCCTTGCTTGTACCGACTGACAGTACTTTTAAAGGAAAAAATCTTCTACGGGTTAAAAATCCACAACTGGCTTTTTTGAAAATCTTAGAGACTTTTTTCCATACCAACAGTGCCTTAAAAGCCGGCATACATTCGACCGCACTTCTTTCGGAAAACGTAAAAATCGGAGCCGATGTGGCTATTGGTCCCTATGTAGTCATCGGTGAAAACGTGATCATCGGAGATCATGTCACCATTCATCCCGGTGTAATTATTGAATCTGAGGTAGAGATAGGAGATCATTCGGTACTTCATGCGCGTGTTTTTGTGGGGCATGGTACCAGAATTGGGCGTCGGGTGAATATTTTCATGGGGACGGTGATAGGCTCGGACGGGTTTGGTTTTGTGAAGGAAAATGGTCAGTACCGAAAAATGCCTCACATTGGTAATGTTATCATTGAAGATGATGTAGAAATTGGTGCCAACTGCACTATCGATCGAGCTACTATGGGGTTCACAAGAATCGGTAAAGGTACCAAGCTGGATAACATGGTACATGTTGCCCACAATGTTGAGATAGGTGAACACACGGTGATTGCTGCTCAGGCTGCCATTGCTGGGAGTACAAAAATTGGAAAGCACGTTATTGTAGGGGGGCAGGTGGGTTTTGCCGACCATATTGAGGTAGGAGATTATGTGGTTCTGGCAGCGCGTACAGGAGTAACCAAATCGATCCCGCCTCATACGGTGGTTTCTGGATTTCCTGCGGCACCCCATGCTAAGGTGAAAAAGCGGGAAGCCGCACTTCGACACCTGCCTGATATGATGAAAAAACTCCGTCAGCTTGAAAAACAAATCAGGGAAATTCTGTTTACAAATAGCAAGAAATCGGAGGAATAGGTTGAGACCACAGCAAACGATCAAACAACCTGCTTCATTTTCTGGTGTTGGTTTGCATACAGGGAATCAAACCACCCTAACCTTTAAACCTGCTTCAGAAAATACGGGGATACTCTTTCGCCGTTTGGACTTGCCCGACCACCCTGAAATTCCAGCAAACATCAACCATGTGGTAGATAGTGCCAGGGGCACATCGATTGGTAAAGGAGAGATTATCATTCATACCGTTGAACATGTTCTGGCTGCCATTGCTGGACTGGAGATCGATAACATAATTGTTGAAATTAACAGCAACGAGCCCCCCGTGGGGGATGGAAGTGCTTTACCTTTTGTTAAAGCCCTGCAAAAAGCAGGAATCAAGCAGCAAGCCGCTCCGAAAAATTACTTTAAAATCGATAAAACCATTTCTTACAGCGACGAAAGTCGAGGTGTGGATATCGTGGCTTACCCCTCCAGTGAATTTCGAATTACCTTCATCATAGATTACCCGAATCCATCGCTGGGGACTCAATATGTGGTGCTAAACTCTCTTCAACAAGAGTTTACTGGTGAGTTTGCACCTGCTCGTACATTTTGTTTTCTTCACGAAGTAGAAGAATTGGCCGAGAAGGGATTAATAAAAGGGGGGAATCTGGACAACGCCATCGTTTTTATTGATAACCCGGTAGATGAGCAAGAATTTGAACGGTTGAAAAAGAAATTTGGCCTGGGACCCGAGGTCATTCTGGGTAAAAATGGCATTATTAATGGTAAAAAACTTCGTTTTAAAAACGAACCGGTGCGGCACAAGACCCTTGATTTAATTGGCGATCTGGCTCTTCTTGGGGTTCCCTTAAAAGCTCATATCATGGCAGCCCGTTCCGGACATGCGGCGAATGTGGAACTGGTCAGGCGTATTTATAAGGAATATGAAAAAGCTCAAATTCAAGCCAGATATCAGACCACAAAAGAAGGCAATGGTGTCGTCTTAGATTCTGTAGCAATTCAAAAAATATTGCCTCATCGCTATCCTTTTCTTCTTGTAGACAAAATCATCGATCTGGTGCCCATGGAACGGGTGGTTGGTATAAAAAACGTCACGCAAAATGAACCATTTTTCATGGGGCATTTTCCCGGGCATCCTATTATGCCAGGGGTGTTGATTCTGGAAGCTATGGCACAGACCGGTGGCATTTTACTTCTCAATACGCAGGAAAATCCGGAGGAGAAGCTGGTTTACTTTACAGGAATCGATAAGGTCAAATTTCGTAAACCTGTGCGACCGGGCGATCAGTTGAGATTTGAATTGAAAATGCTTAAATTTCGCCAGTCTATTTGCAAAATGGAAGGCAAAGCCTACGTGGATGGTACGCTGGTCTGTGAAGCTGAACTCTCTGCAGCTGTGGTAAATCGCGAGTAGATATTTTAAAATTAAAAGTTTACTAAATAAAGAAGACCTCTGTGAGCGTTTCAATAGACCCCCTTGCCCGAGTAAATCCAAAAGCAGAACTTGGTGAAGGCGTTACCGTAGGCCCCTTTTCAATCATTGAAGAGGATGTTATAATTGGGCCGGGTACCCGGGTAGCCTCACATGTGCTCATCGCCAGGGGGGCACGTATTGGTGCTTCCTGTCAGATTCATCATGGTGCGGTGCTAAGTACCATTCCCCAGGACATGAAATTTGCTGGCGAAGAAACCACCCTTGAAATCGGCGATCGTACCATTGTGCGCGAGTATGCAACTTTGAACCGGGGTACCAAAGATCGCTGGAAAACCATCATTGGTCACGATTGTCTGATCATGGCCTATGTTCATGTAGCGCATGATTGCATTATTGGAAACCATGTGATTCTGGCTAATGCCGTGAATATGGCTGGCCATGTGATTATTGAAGACTATGCTAATATCGGAGGCCTGGTTCCTATTCATCAATTTGTTCGTGTGGGTACGCATGCTTTTGTAGGAGGCGGCTATCGAATTGCCAAGGATGTACCGCCTTATGTTTTAGCCTCCGGCGAACCATTAAAATATGCCGGGCTCAATGTCGTTGGATTAAAGCGTCGTGGATTTTCTTCTGAGACCCTTGCAATTCTTAAAAAAGCTTATAAATTTATTTACAGGTCTAACTTAAATGTCTCACAGGCTCTGGAGAAAATCAAATCTGAATTAGAAATAACCCGTGAAATACAAAATATAATCAAATTTATTGAAAACAGTCAACGTGGGATTATTCGCTAATGGCAACGGAAGTGTGGCGTTTAATTGAATCAGGTGCACTGGATGGGGCCACCAATATGGCCATGGATGAAGCTCTGGTCAGATTTTCTACCGAACCTGTTCCGGTGGTGCGTTTTTATGGATGGCAACCCTATACGATTTCTCTGGGCTATCATCAAAACTATCAGGAAATTGATTTAGAAAAATGTCACCAGGCAGGTATTGGGATCGTACGGCGCCCCACCGGGGGTCGGGCTATTTATCATGCCAGGGAAGTTACCTACAGCGTTATAATGCCACGTGGTAGCCGATGGTATGAGTTGCCTCCACTGGAAGTTTACAACCATATCAGCCAGGCTTTGATTTGCGGATTGCAAAGGTTAAATTTACCTGTAACTCTTGAGAGAACCCGTACCCAAGTCAATGAAAAAACCTACATAAATAAATTTGCCTGTTTTGCTACCTCCGCACGTTATGAAATTCATGCTCAGGGTAAAAAATTAGTGGGTAGTGCCCAGCGGAGATTTGAACAGGGATTGCTACAACATGGGTCCATCCTGCTGGGACCGGAGCATTTACGCCTCGGTGAGTTTCTTAAAAATGATACAGGAAAAATTATTGATGAATTAAATGAACATACCATCTGTATTGAGCAATTATTACATCAACGGATTTCCTTCAACGAAGTGGTGGAAACCATTAAATATGGATTTACCCAATATTTTAATGTTGAATTAAAACCTTATTCTTTGAGCAATTATGAGATGAACGGAACTAATCAACTCAAACAGAAATATACAGACTTTAGGAGGAAAGAGAAATGAAACGCAAAATCACAAGCTTAATAGCTATTTTATTTATTTTAACTATGTTTTCCAGAAGCAGGGCTCAGTATTTTCAATTTGACGGCATGCCACAAAATCAAATAAATAAAGAAGTCGAGGTCATACTGAAATTTTTCGGATCCATCGTCGGGGGTGGTATGTATGATACCGCCGATCTCCACAGTTTCGGTGGTTTAGACCTTGGCTTACGAGGTGTGGTAGGGATAGTACCTGATGAATTTAAACAATTTCCAGTATTCTCCCAGGAAAATCTCGTGGGATTGGCTTTTTTGCATGGCAGTCTGGGTTTACCTGGACCCTTTGAATTGTTTGGCAGATTTTTTTATTTTCCCCTGGGCAGTGATCGGGATTTAAATGCTTCACCACCACGAGCGGCCGACAGCCGAGGAGGAGTTACCCTGATTGGTGTAGGTCTGAAATATGGCCTTTTACAACTGCCTTTATTGCCAAAAGTCATGGTAATGGGGGCTTACCATGCCCTGCTCGTACCTGATGAATTTGATTTTGGTACTGTAAGTACGGTGAGTTTCAAGGGTGTGGTGAGTCAATCTTTTCTCTTATTTACTTTATATGTGGGGGGCGGCATCGATTTCACCTCACTTAAATTGAACGATGAATTTGGTGGCGATCGTCAAACCGAAAGCCTACCCCAGGCAACCGTCGGTTTACAGGTACGCCCATTACCATTAATTCATGTTAACGGCTCTTATAACATCAGCGAATTTCCAAGTTTTGAATTAGGAGTAGGGATCAGTTTTCGTTAAAAATGAAACGCTTAGCCATTTTAGGTTCTACCGGATCCATTGGAACTAATTGCCAGAAGGTCATCGAGGCACAGAAAAATAAGTTCCAGGTTCATTATTTGTCTACTTATCAAAATGTGGCTCTGTTGTACGAGCAGGCTAAACGGCTACATCCGCATGCCGTGGCGGTTTATCGAGTGGAGTGTCTGGGCGAATATGCCGATAAGTTTAAAAATCTGGGTATCGAGGTCTACACCGGGTTCGATGGCCTTCTGGAAATCAGCAGGCAAGATGATTACGATATTATGGTAAATGCGCTGGTAGGCGCCATCGGTCTCAAACCGACATTGAACGCCATAAAAAAGAATCGCCGGATCGCCCTGGCTAACAAAGAGACTCTGGTCATAGCCGGGCAACTGGTCATGGAAAAAGCTCATCAAGTAGGTGCTGAAATCATTCCCATTGATAGTGAACACAGCGCTCTATTACAATGTCTGGTGGGCGAAGACCCTGCAAACATTCGCAGGGTGATATTAACGGCTTCGGGGGGGCCATTCAGGAAAATACCCGTTGAACAGTTTGCACAGGTAACCGTGGAACAGGCTTTAAATCATCCTAATTGGGAAATGGGACAAAAAATAACCATTGATTCTGCTACTTTAATGAATAAAGGTCTGGAGGTGATCGAGGCCCACTGGCTATTTAATTTGTCCCCTGAACAGATTCAAGTGGTAATTCATCCACAATCCATTGTACACAGCATGGTGGAGTTTAATGATGGCTCCATTAAAGGTCAACTGGGCATTCCTGATATGCGCATTCCCATTCAATACGCCCTCACTTACCCGGAACGTTTAACCGCCGATTTCCCCAGAATTGACTGGTATGAATTAAAAGAATTAACTTTTGAGCCCCCGGACCTAAATAAGTTTCGCTGTTTGAAACTGGCTTTTGAAGCGCTGGAATACGGGGGTACAGCTCCGGCGATTTTAAACGCAGCCAATGAAGAAGCCGTACATCTATTCTTAAATCGCAAAATTCGCTTTGACCAGATACCACAAATTATTGAAGAAACGCTTGCGGCTATCGAAAAAAAATCTTATCACACCGTTGACGAGATTCTGTATTTTGATCAAATGGCAAGAAATTTTATAAAGGACAAATTTTGTTAATAACAATAAAAAGAGGTTCTAAATGTTGACTACAATCTTTTCATTTATTTTTGTGCTGGGTCTTTTGATTTTTGTGCATGAACTGGGACATTTCATCACAGCTAAAATGGTGGGAATTAAAGTGGAGAGGTTTTCACTGGGATTCCCTCCCCGTATGATTGGCAAAAAAATAGGTGATACCGACTATTGTATTTCCTGGATTCCGCTGGGGGGATATGTGAAAATGGCGGGCATGATCGATGAAAGTATGGATGCCACCATTCGTGGCGAACCCTGGGAATTTCAATCAAAGCCCATCTGGCAGCGGACCATTGTGATTTCCGCAGGCTCGTTCATGAATATTTTAACTGCCATTGTGATATTCGCTCTGGTTGCCTATTTCTACGGCATTCCAAAACCCAATGGAGCACAAATTAGTGAGGTGCTGGCAGGGAAACCGGCCGCCGCCATAGGTTTACAACCGGGGGATGTCATCGTCTCGGTAAATAATCAGTCGGTGAAAGATGCCGAAGAACTCACCAGTATCATTCATCAGTATCCGGAACAGGAAATCGAAATTAGCTGGGTCCATGAAGGCAAAACCTTCACCAGCAAGGTAATCCCTGAACGTGATCCTGAAAGAAACATAGGCCTCATTGGCATCCGCGTGGGAACACGGATGATATATCAAAAGACGGGTTTCATAGATGCCTGGGGGTATGGTATTAGCACCTCGGTGATGTTTGTAAAACTCATCGGCAAATCATTGAAACTGATTATTACGGGTAAAGAAAAACTGAAAGATGCTTTTGGTGGCCCCATTACCATTGCCGTCCTGGCTGGCGAAAGCGCCAAAATGGGCTGGCAAAATTTATTACAATTCACGGCGTTCATCAGTTTAAATCTGGGTCTATTAAATATTTTACCTGTCCCTGTTCTGGATGGCGGTCATTTAGTCTTTTTGCTTATAGAAGCCATTCGTCGCAAACCGGTATCGATTAAGACTCGACTGGTGGTTCAAAAAATTGGCATGGCTTTACTGCTGGCATTGATGATTTTCATCATTTTTAATGATATCCGCAGAATACTTTGATCGGTAACATCTCCTTCTCTTAGGAAATGCCCCCTTCGTAACGCAACACGTCCTCGTTTGCGCGGAGGACCACTCTAAAGCGAAGTAGGTGGTTGTAAGCAGCTCAATCGAGACGAGTTGCTAAAGAAAGTGACTGTCATTCTGGAGGAATCTTTTCAGGGATTGAGTGGGTTTCAGAGACTTGTTAAATAAGAAAAAGGGGAATGGCAAGTTTACCTTTGCAAAGATTTTATGAAGACAACTAAAAACCGTAGGGAGGGTGATAAATTGAGGAAATATCCTGCTACTGGAGTTATAATCTTTAGTGTCCTTTGTATGGTTTCGATAACCTTTATCCATAAGAGTCCGACGCCTGAGGAATATAACTTCGGAAAATATTTTTCTAAACAACCATATCTAAAACAAATAGGAATGCCACAGTCTCTCGATCTTCCGAAAAACAAAATAACGGTTGCGGTAATTGATATGGGAATGGATTTATCGCATCCTGCATATAAAGACAACCTATTGGAATCTGATTTTAGAGGGGAAAATGCAACATATCCAGAGGATGAAGCCATAATTGCACATGGAACAGCAGTTGCCTCAATTATTGCGGCTCATGGCAAAGAAATGACAGGAGTTGCTCCAAATGTTAAGATTTTACCTGTACTAATTGGCTTGCCGATTCCAAAGGGATATGAGGATATTGCGAAAACCTACTACAAAATGAAGGCAGAAGATTTGCTTAAACTCTCTCAAAATCCTGTGAAGCTTGCAAGATTTAAAAAATTTGGAGAATTAAGGAAGGAGATAGTACTGAAAAATATGGCAATGGCGATTAAATATGCGTCTGATCACGGAGCAAAGGTAATTTGTATAAGTGCTTCTGCTTTAAATGAGACGAAATACATAGAGGATGCTGTAAAATACGCTTATACTAAAGGTGTTGTGATTGTTGCTCCAACCGGAAACAATGCCAGGAACGAGATTGTTTATCCTGCAAAATTTCCGGAAGTTATAGCTGTCGGAGGTGTAAATGAGAAGGATGAATGGTGGTACGAGGAGAAAAAATTGGAAGGCATACCAATACCCATAAAACAGGGCTCAAACTTCGGAAAAGGGATCGATGTGGTTGCTCCATGTTGCAAGATTTTGCACGCAGTTCCATATGGGGGTTATAGTAGCGAAGGATGTGGAACTTCGCTCGCTGCTCCTCAAGTTGCAGGGTTAGTTGCACTTATGCTCACCATGAAGCCGAATTTAGGTCCTACTGAGGTGAAAAGACTCCTGATAAAAGGTAGTGATGCCTTAGGACCCACGGGATGGGATGAAAAGTATGGTTATGGTAGGATAAATGTGTCTAACACCTTGAAGCTTCTAAATGGAGGATAAGGTTGTAAACTTCGCTAAAGAGGATGTATCAAAGGTTTGCTGGATTTGTTCTTTAAGCCTTCGTGCCCTTCGTGGTGGTAAAAAAGCAGCTAACATTGCCTCAACCTGAAGCTGTCGAAGGGGTGTGATTTCAGAGTTTTGGGCACCGTCACGAGTTTTTTGTTTATCAAGTTAAGCGTGCTTAATGGCAGCGCAGGTTAGGCTAACGTTAGTGCGAACTAGCCCAATGCCCAGAAATCAATATGAGTATCCAAGAGGCATACAATAATTGGTCAAAAACATATGACTCAGATGAGAACCTCACACGTGATCTCGATAAGGTTGTCACCGAGAACACTCTAGCAAATTTGCAGTTCAAATCAATCCTTGAAATTGGCTGTGGAACAGGTAAGAATACTCCCTTTCTCTGTCAAATCGGTAAGAAAGTTCATGCCATCGATTTTTCAGAAGGCATGATTAAAATTGCCAAAGAAAAGCTTAAATTCAGCAATGTGACTTTCTCTGTCGCTGACATCACAGAACAATGGCCTTGCTATGATCGGTCTACTGATCTCATCGTCTGTAATCTTGTGCTTGAGCACATCGAAGGTCTATCATTCATCTTCTCAGAAGCATTTCGCGCATTGGTTGAGGGCGGGTGGTTTTTCCTTTGTGAACTTCACCCATACAGACAATATCAAGGAACGCAGGCCAACTTCCAAAGGAATCAAGGAACGACGCAAATTCAGACATTCGTCCATCACATCTCAGAATTTCTTGATGCCGCCAAGAACAATGGATTGATTCTGAAAGAACTCAAGGAATGGTGGCACGAAGGAGATCATGACAAACCACCGAAACTCGTGTCGTTCATATTTGAGAAATGAATACAAGTGAAAGAGTTTGCTCTAACGATTAAGCCTTCGCAGCGGACGCGCTGTTTGCGTCCTTCTGCAACGAATAGGATTAAATGGAGCCCTGCTGGACTCCGGTGACAAAAAGCGCACCGGTTTTGCTTGCAGGGCGCAAACCCCGCGCACAACGATCTGCCGCCGACATTGTTCTGTTGTGCTCCGTAACCAATATCTACAATATAGGTGATTAAGAAATGCCAACATTTGACTAAATTCACAGTCGAACAGTTCAAATCTATGAGAAACATGCCCATACCTGGAATCGGCCTCGTTCTTGCAAAAAGAGAGGTTCTGCTTTTTTCATAAAATTTTATCTTGACAGGGTAGAAA
>CAZMEG010000016.1:14786-18057 GCA_964565205.1 uncultured Cytophagia bacterium | reverse complement strand
AAAAAATCGATTTGGCTCAACCAGAGAAATTGGCATATTTGAAATGACCAGTCAGGGCTTACGTGAGGTGAAAAATCCCTCAGAAATATTTTTGTCTCAGAGAAATCAAGATATTTCCGGTTCTTCGGTCGTGTGTATTCTGGAAGGTTCACGCCCGTTTTTAGTTGAAATTCAGGCGCTGGTAAGTCCTACCAGTTATGGCATGCCGCAGCGTACCGCCACCGGTATTGACCACAAAAGAATGGCTTTATTGCTGGCTGTTATTGAAAAGCGTCTTGGGCTAAAAATTGGTGCTTACGATGTGTTTTTCAATGTAGCGGGTGGAGTTCGCATTGATGAACCTTCGGCAGATCTGGGAATTATTACTTCGATTGTATCAAGTTTTAAGAATCAAATTATTGACTCTAATGTTGTGATAATAGGAGAGGTAGGACTTGGTGGGGAGATTCGACCTGTGGCACAGATCGAAAAGAGAATCGAAGAAGCTGCAAAATTAGGTTTTACCAAAGCCATTATTCCTCAACTAAATTTAAAAAATCTTGTGACAGGCAAAGATAAGTTGCAAATAATTCCGGTAAAGAAAGTAGAAGAAGCTCTGGAAGAGGTGCTAAATTGAAGATTTTTGAGATAGTCGAAAAGGATCCGGATAGCAAGGCTCGTGTAGGGTGGCTTAAAACCGCTCATGGTAAGATTGAAACCCCCGTTTTTATGCCGGTCGGAACCCAGGGGACCGTTAAAACCCTTTCTCCTGATGAACTGGAGGAAGTGGGCAGTCAGATCATGTTAAGCAACACCTACCACCTGTATTTACGCCCGGGTACAGAGGTAATAGAAAAGGCTGGTGGACTGCACAAATTCGCCAGTTGGCCTAAACCCATTTTAACAGATAGCGGAGGGTTTCAGGTCTACAGTCTGGCGGCTTTAAGAAAGATCTCTGACGAAGGCGTGGTCTTTCAATCCCATCATGATGGTTCTTATCATGAATTTACCCCGGAGCGGAGTATTGAGATACAGATTAGTCTGGGTTCCGATATCATGATGGTGCTCGATGAATGTCCGCCTTACCCGTGTACAGAACATTATGCGGCAGAATCGGTACAGCGGACCACACAATGGGCCAAACGATGTTTGGTTAAATTCAATGAAACACTACCCAGATATGGCTTTAATCAAACGCTTTTTGCAATTGTACAGGGGAGTACTTTTCCTGAGTTGCGAAGAATTAGCGCTGAATCATTGATTGAATTAGATTTTCCAGGTTATGCGATTGGTGGTCTTTCTATCGGTGAACCCAAGTCAATCTTATTTGAAATCGCCGATTTGTGTACTACCATGCTACCAGAGGAAAAACCTCGCTACCTCATGGGCATGGGGAAGCCTGAAGATCTTGTGGAAGCTGTTTCGCTTGGCGTGGACATGTTTGATTGTGTCATTCCCACAAGAAATGGTCGCAAAGGACAGGTGTTTACCTGGCAGGGTCCATTTAATGTGAAAAATGCCGCTTACAAAGAAGATTTTCAACCTATTGATGAAAATTGTCAATGCTATACCTGTAGAAAATTTACGCGGGCTTATATTCGTCATCTTTTTCAGGCCGAAGAAATTTTAGGACTGCGGTTAGCAACTTTACACAATTTATATTTTTATCATGAATTACTTAGTAAAATTCGAGAAGCCATTAAACAAAAAAATTTTATTATGTGGAAAAAACAATTTTTTAATAAGTATAAAATTAAATCAGAAATAGTCGAAGTGGAATTGTTAGAAAATTAAACAAAATTATGGAGGGTGGAGTGAATAATTTTGCAATGATTCTTTTAATGTTAGGTGGCGGTCAGGGGCAACAACAGGCTAATCCCCTGGCTTTGTGGATGCCCATTATATTAATTTTTTTAATCATGTATTTTTTAATCTTTCGTCCGCAGGCCAAAAAACAAAAACAACATCAGGCTATGATTCAATCTCTCAAAAAAGGAGATAAAGTAATGACGGCCGGGGGAATTTATGGTACCATAGTTGGAATTAAAGATAAAGAAAACATACTCATATTAAAAATTGCCGATAATGTAAAAATCGAAATATCAAGAAACTCAATTGCCAAAGTTTTGGAGGAATAATGGCAATTCGTGAAATCATAAAATATGGTCACCCTGTTCTACGAATGAAAGCTAAACCAGTAGAAAAAATTGATGACACAATCAATATACTGGTTGAAGACATGATCGACACCATGATAGCCGCCGAAGGAATTGGCCTGGCAGCTACGCAGGTTGCCGAATTAGTGTCCGTGTGTATCGTAAACATGGGGTTGATCAAGGAAGGGACGCCACCAAAAGCGTTCATTAATCCAGAAATATTAAAAGCGGAGGGCTCCTGTGTCATGGAAGAAGGGTGCCTGAGTATACCGGATATTCGAGAAAAGGTGACAAGGCCGGAAAAGATTCGCGTGAAATATCTTGATTTAGGGGGCGTAGCACATGAGGAAGATTGCGATGGGATGTTAGCACGCGTTTTACAACATGAAATTGATCATTTAAATGGTGTACTTTTCATAGATCGTATAAGCCCTATGAAAAGAAAGTTGTTGTCAAAAAAATTAAAGAAAATTGCCGAAGAGAGTAAAATACAAGTGGCAACAACTTCTGCTGGAGGTTTATGAAGATAGTATTCATGGGGACCCCCGAGTTTGCTATACCCAGCCTTAAAAAATTATATGAAAGCCATCATGAAATTGTGGGTGTTGTGACAGCCCCTGATAAACCGGTCGGACGAGGATTAAAATTGCAACCGCCACCTGTAAAGAAAATTGCTGTCCAATATGGCTTACCTCTTACACAGCCTGAAGATTTAAGAGCCCCAGCTTTCATTGACTGGTTAAAACAAAGGAAGGCGGATATATTTGTGGTTGTCGCCTTTCGTATTTTACCTCCGGAAGTTTTTACTTTACCCCCTAAGGGCACGATCAATTTACATTCCTCTTTATTGCCTAAATATCGAGGGGCGGCTCCAATTAATTGGGCTATTATAAATGGTGAAAAAGAAACCGGCGTAACCACCATTTACATAGAAGAAAAGGTGGACGCAGGCGATATCATTTTACAAAAAAAAGTACAAATCGGCGAGGATGAAACCGCTGGCGAACTGCATGATCGACTGGCAAATCTGGGAGCTGAGATTTTGCTAAAGTCTCTGAATTTAATTGAAAAAGATCAGGCTCCCAGGCAAAAACAAAGTGGAGAAGCCACCCGTGCACCAAAAATAACCAGTGAAT
>CAZMEG010000016.1:9535-14776 GCA_964565205.1 uncultured Cytophagia bacterium | reverse complement strand
AAAATTCGGCTAAATCCATTAAAAATTTAATTCGTGGATTGGCTCCAAAACCGGGTGCCTACACATTTTTAAAAGGTAAATTAATTAAAATTTATCGAGTGCGGCTAAATAAAGAAACCGGGATTCTGGGTAAGCCAGGTGAAATTATAAATATAAACAAAAAACATGGCACCATCGAGGTGGCTACGGGTTCGGGAAGCTTAGAAATCCTGGAACTGCAACCCGCCGGTAAACGAAAAATGCTTACCGAAGAATTTTTAAGAGGATATCAGGTTAATGTCGGTGAAACATTCGATTGAACCAAAACATTCTGCTCGAAAATTAGCCGTTCAGGTCGTTACAAAGTTTCATAGATCCAAAAAGCGAATAGATCGAATACTGGATCAAGTTTTAGAAAAAAGCCATTTGTCCAGCAAAGATAAAGCCCTTTTAAATGAACTGGTCAATGGAACAATTCGCTGGCTGGGTTTATTGGATTGGTACCTGGAATATCTTTTCTATGGTAAATTTAAGAAGCTACCAGCCCAACTTAAAGCTATACTTGAAACAGGCCTGTACCAGCTTAAATTTCTTGACAAAATTCCTTCCTACGCTATAGTTAATGAAGCCGTGGAATTAGCAAAAGCGGCAGGAGGGAAGACCTGGGGTAATATAGTCAATGGCATACTCAGACAATTTTTAAGAGTTAAAGATTCACTAAAATTACCTTACCTGCATGAAGACCCGGTTAAAACTATTGCTGTAAATTATTCGCATCCAGAATGGCTTATTAAAAGATGGATATCACGATATGGAATTGAAGAAACTATTAAACTATGTATCTTCAATAATCAACCCGCTGCTATCACTTTAAGGGTCAACCTCCAAAAGGCTTTGCCTGAAGAAGTCCTGGAGCATTTACAAAAAGCTGGCATAGAAGCTGAACCATCCAGATATTTCCCAGATTTTATTATCATAAAAAAACCTCACAAAGAAATAACACAATTGCCCTGGTTTCGCCAGGGCGTATTTACGATTCAGGATGTCAGTACGGCTATATCCTGCTTACTGCTTAATCCTTCAGAATCGGAGATTGTACTGGATTTATGTGCGGCACCCGGTGGGAAATCCATTTACCTGGCTCAATTAATGAAAGACTCAGGCGTAGTCATTGCCGTAGATATTAATAAGTCTCGTATGAACAAGCTGTTGGAAAATTTGAACAGATTGCAGGTAAAATCTGTTAAGCCAGTAATAGCAGATGCATTAAAATTTTTATGTAAGCCAGTGGATAAAATTCTGCTGGATGTCCCTTGTTCCGGCCTGGGTGTGCTGGCAAAACGTGTGGACTTACGCTGGAGAAGAACCGAACAGGATATTTTGAATATTGCCCGGTTACAATTCAAAATATTAAAGAAAGCCTCTGAACTAATTAAACCGGGCGGCAGTATAGTTTATAGCACCTGTACTATTGAACCTGAGGAGAATGAGCAAATAATTGAAAAGTTTTTACAGGAAAGGCCTGCATTTAGAATCGAAAGAAGTAACATGGAGAGTTTGAAACCTTTTGAGCATCCCCAGGGTTATTACTACACGTTACCTCATATTCATCAAATGGATGGTATATTTGCCGTTAAATTGGTTAAAAAATAATGATGTTTTTGAATTTTAAACCGTTAGATAAAGAATTTTTCAAGGAAATTTTAAGCAAAATCTTTACAGCCCGCAATATCCTGTACTTTGCTCTTACAACGGGAATTCTATTTAGTGGGGTCGTTTTATTTGATCAAATAATAATGCCATTGTATACGCGCCATGGTCAACGGCTACGGGTACCAGATGTGAAAGGTAAAAGAATTGAGGAGGCTGAAGAGATATTAAAACAATACGGGCTTAAGATGGTTAAACAGGCCGAAAAATATGATTCTCGATTACCTTTTGGCTATATAATTGATCAAAATCCAAGACCAAACAGAAATGTAAAAAAAGGACGCCGCGTTTATGTGGTCATGAGTCTTGGGGAGAGAGATATCGAAGTGCCCAATTTAATCGGACTTTCCGAAACCAATGCTGAGGAGATTTTGACCAGTCTGGGTTTGCGTCTTGGAGATCGTGAATATCAATATGTAATGAACGAACCTCCCGATGTGGTTATCTGGCAATCTGTTCCCCCAAAAAGAATGGTTAAATCGGGGGCAGCAATTGATATTCGAGTCAGTCTGGGGAAACCCGTAAGCAACATCATAGTGCCATCAGTATTAGGTAAAACTCTGGAAGCTGCGGAGCGCGAAATTAAGAAGTCTGGTTTGACTCTGGGGTCTGTTCAGTATCAATTGAACGATACTTTTTTACCAAATACTGTAATCGAACAGTCCCTGAAACCAGGATTAACGGTAGCTCGTGGAGATACAATTAATTTAGTCGTTACTACTGTCAAAGAAACAGGCGTTCAACTTAATAAAAAATGGTGAAAATTGCTCCCTCCATATTGGCGTGTGATTTTTCTGTTCTGAAGGATCAGATTCAGGAAGCTGAAGAGGCCGGGGTGGATTGGTTCCATCTGGATGTAATGGATGGACATTTTGTCCCGAATATCACTTTTGGACCACTGATTGTGGAAGCGGTTAATAAAATCACAGACCATCCTCTGGATGTCCATCTTATGATCGAGAATCCAGACAATTACATAAAGCAATTCTGTGAAGCCGGCGCCGATTCAATTTCTGTACACGTTGAAGCCTGCCGGCATTTAAATCGAACGGTAAATTATATAAAACAGTGTGGTGCCAAAGCAGGCGTGGCATTGAATCCAGCCACACCGGTAAATTTTCTGGAAGAAATATTACCTGAAGTGGATATTGTACTGGTAATGACGGTGAATCCCGGATTTGGTGGACAGCAGTTCATAAACACGACTCTTTCCAAAATTCGAAAAATTGCCAATTTAATTCAATCCATTAAACCCGGGGTACACTGTGAGGTGGATGGCGGTATTGATAAAATTACGGCCCCTTTAACGGTGGAGGCTGGCGCCAATATCCTGGTAGCTGGCTCCTCTATTTTCCAGGCTCCCAGTATAAAAAAGGCTATTGCAGAAATAAAAAATGCTGTGCCTAAATAAGGAGATTCCCGTGGGAAATTTTATTTTGAAGAGTTGTGTATTAATTTTTTTAATGTGGGATTTTTTATTGAGTCAAAATTTAAATAATAACTTTGGCATCCCAAAAGAAGATCTTCAGCGTCTGGCCAAACAACATTTTGAACTCGGTGATTTTTATCTGGATATCTATCGCTACGGGGATTCCAATAAACAAATAAGTTTTAATAATGCAATAAAAAATTACCAGGCCGGACTCACCATTGATCCTCGAAATGTATATTATCAGAACCGGTTAGCTTATGCCTATCATCTGGAACGTCGGCTGAAAGAAGCAAGCCTGCATTATGCCAGGGTGTTGCAACTGGATCCGCCCAAACAGGTGAGTTCGGAGGAATTTGAATTAGCACTAAAATTAGCCCCACGAGTTTATGTCAATCCAAAAGAATATTTCCGTCTTGAAGATGTAGCGGTAATTTTTCATCCTGATAAACCGTTCATTGAATATAGCTTTTTCTGGGATGATGACATTGACTATCCTGAAGATAACGATCCTACCGACCACGAAAAAGTCTGGGTGGAATATGATCCGAGCACCAAAAAGTTTGTTCGGTTATATACTTATTTTCATCGTTCCATTTTGACTACCGAGGAGTCCGTTAAAGATGCTTTGCAAAATCAGCAACGAGCACGAGTTAATGTGCAGTGGGGAGGGCACGGGTCTCTTCCCCTGGGCTGGGAAAAAATTCCCCGAAAAAAGATAGCCGTGAAATATGCGCATATTTCTCACCCAGATCTTATTGAGGATATGCGTACCCGTTACCCGATACACCTCCGTACCATACGTAATCCGAGTCATCCATTGGCTCGTGATTGGCCGAAAAGATTTGAAGGAACCTGGGAAGAATACATAAAATTTGAAAAATATGTAGATATCCGGAAAATTATTGAAGACAAAAAGATGGTAATGAAGAGTCGCTGGTCCAATGCCGTAATTGATCAATATTTTCTTGATTATCAATTTTATCCAAAAATGGAATGGCCAGATGAGCAGCCTTAAAAGCGAGGCACCACATACATTTGGATTTTCCTACCCCTGGCGATTTCATCCGTGGTTTTAATTTTAGCCAGACGGTTTTCATAAACTTTGATGGCATATTTATTTCTTAATTTTTGTAGAAACTTCTTAAGCAATTTGTCCTGTTTCTCCATTATCAAATTAACCCGAACCTGTTCCTGAGCTTCTCCAAAAGTTTTTGGCCTTCGTTCTTTTTTAGCAATGACTTCAAAAATAGAATACCCTTCTCCAAATTTGGCATCGTTTAGTTTTAGGGGACCGGCTAATTCTCCCACATTCATGCTTAAAGCTTTCTTTCCAATTTCACCAAACATGCCACGACCAAAATAGCCAAACTCACCACCTTTTTTTGCTGCCCACTTTCGTAAAGAGTATTTCCGGGCTAATCGGGCAAAATCTTCACCATGTTTGATTCTTCGTAATAGAGCTTCAGCTTCTTCCTTTGTTCTAACGAAAATTTCACGAATATTTACTCTTTCAGGAACCATATATTTAAATTTATGATTTTCGTAATAGTCTTTCATTTCTTCAACAGAAACTGAAACCGTATCTAATAAATCGTGACGAAATTTTTGAAAGACTAATTCCTCCTGCCACTTACGAACCTCTTCTTTTACATAATCGGAATGTTCTAATCCCCGTCGATATCCTTCTCTGGCTAAAAATTCATCGCGAACCATTCGAGCCACGACATCTTTGATGCTGGTTTTACTGGTCATCACCGGGCGAGCATCGGGATGGATACGTTTTAATTTATCCAAAAAATCACCAATGGTCCAGGTCCCGCCTTCAAATTCAACCATGACATCGCCTAAATGTTCTTTTAACTCGTTACCTAATTGACTGATTTCATGATCAAGGATGGTTGGTGGTTTTAATGGTAATAAAGAATTATTAGAATTTAATATTTCTTTGCTTTTGTTAGCTAAAAGTACCACAGACGGACCATAAACTCTAACATGTTTATCCTTCATAAAATTTTTAATATATTGATCAGCCAGTTTCGCTTCTTTTCGTCGTCTGATTATTTTTTCAAGTACTTTTCTTTTTTGATTAAATTGACTTTCAGTCATGATAGCATTTTGAA
>CAZMEG010000016.1:0-9525 GCA_964565205.1 uncultured Cytophagia bacterium | reverse complement strand
ATCTTCCACTTTGATAATATGATAAGCCCATTTAGATTTTACCGGTTTAGAAATTTCTCCAACTTTTAGTGAAAAAGCTGCTTTTTCAAAGTCCTCATCCATTTCACCCCATTTGATATAACCCAGATCACCTCCATTGTTTGCCAGGGTGGAATCTTTAAAGATAACTTTGGCTAACTCATTAAAAGATGCCCCGGCCAAAAGTCGTTTCCGTAGTTCCTGCGCAGCTTCCAGGGTTGGGGCCGGCAAGTGTCGCACTCTCACTTTGGTATTATAAAGCGTGAAGGCTTTCCGTAACTCGGATTCACTCACAGTAACTTTGTTTCTAACCACTTCCCGGTATAGTTGTTGTCTTACCGCTTTGTCTTTATACCATTGAAGCTGAATTTGTACCTTTTCATCTTTATCGAGCCCCCGACTTAAGCCCTCTAAAACCATCAACTTTTTATCGATCATGAATTCTAAATGTTTCTTTTTAGCCTCAAGGCCTTTTAAGTTGGAGTAGGGGGTAGGGGTAAATTCATAACTGTATAAAAATTCTTTTTCAGTAATTAAACCATGGGACAGATCATGACCAACTATGGCAACAACTGGTTTCTTATCTTTACTTGTTTCGCAACTTATTAAGAAACAAAGTGTAATAAATATGATGATTTTTTTCATAGGTTCTTTTATTATTAATTTTGATTTCATAATTTAAAATTTAAAGTTAAAATTGAAAGAAAAATTTAAAATATTTTAAAAACTTCTTGACATTCTTGAGATATTTTTATATATTCGCTCATCAATTCTGAGATGCCTTCCTTGAAGGTATTTTTTTAGGGTGACTTTGTTGATTGTCACAACAAACTAACTTTTCATTTCATGGGTAAAATTGATAGTTCCAATCTTATTAGCGGCAATCATTCCATTGTTAGAAATGTCAACCGAGCGGCTATTTTAAATTTAATTCGTGAGCACCAGCCGATTTCACGTGTGGAATTATCGAAGTTAACAAATCTCAACAAAAGTACTGTTTCCAGTATCGTGAGCGAATTAATAGAAGAAAAATTAGTTCATGAAACCTCAGATGGGGAATCCACGGGTGGAAGACGGCCAATTCTTTTACAATTAAACACCTCTGAAATTAAAATCGGAGCTATTGATTTTGATCCCGACATAACTTATTTAGCCATAGGAGACATTCAGGCTAACATTTTTGCGAAAAAATTAATTCCTTTCCAAAAAGGTAACCCACGTGAATTTATTGAGCATTGTCTTCTGGAACTTTTATCATTAAAAGCAGAACTGAATTTGCCTAACTTAAATAGCATAGGGATTAGCATTCCCGGGATTGTAGATACACAAAAAAATGCGGTCATTATCGCGCCAGATCTACAATGGCAGGATATTAACTTTGATGAAATAACTCAACAACTCGATATTTATGGATTACCTGAACAAATTATCCTTGAAAACGAAGCCAATGCTTCTGTTTTAGCCGAACAATGGTTTGGAAAAGAAATAAAAAATCGTTCTAATATTGTTTTTATAACCGAAGGAATTGGTACTGGAGTAATTCTTGACAAAAAATTAGTTCCCGGATCCTATCATGCCGCGGGTCAGTTTGGCCATATGACCATTGTTACAGATGGCAAGCCCTGTATTTGCGGGAATAGAGGATGCTGGGAAGTGTATTCTTCTAAAGCCGCCACTGTTGAAAGGTACTATTTTTTAAAAGGACAAAAATTTTCTGGGAACATCAATGAAGAAGTTGTAAAGATTATTCAACTTGCCGCTCAGGGTGATTGGGAAGCTACCAGAGCCTTAGAAGATACCGGAAGGTATCTGGGTATAGGAATATCAAACATCATTAAAGCCATTGACCCGGAAGTTATTGTCCTTGGAGGTGTTATTACACAAGCCTGGAAAATTATTTATCCTAAAATTATTGAAGAGATAAAAAACCGAGTATTTTTTAACATTAAAAAAGATGTTCAAATCATTCCTTCCACACTTGGGGAAAGGTCCAGTTTAATTGGGGCATTAACCCTGGTTATCAAAGAAATTTTCCGGGGGTACAAGATTACCAAATAAGTAAATTGTTTAAGGCATCCTGAGACCAATTAAAGTGATGCCCCGGTGTTTAACCTCATAAAGAGGGAGGGTTTTTTCAATGTTTAAGGGTTTTACATACGCTGGGATCTTTTTTATTGTTATTTTAATTTTATGCATTCCTTTGTGGGCTGGTCAAACGGGTAAAATCGCCGGTAAAGTCGTAGATGCAAAAACTGGTGATCCTCTTCCAGGAGCCAATGTATTTCTGGAAGGAACTAATATGGGTGCTGCCACAGATATGGATGGTGAATATTTTATTTTAAATGTCCCGCCGGGTACCTACACTGTTGTTGCTTCCATGATTGGATATAGTAAAGGTAAGGTTGTAAA
Organism: uncultured Cytophagia bacterium; assembly: GCA_964565205.1. GTDB lineage: Bacteria > Zhuqueibacterota > Zhuqueibacteria > Oceanimicrobiales > CAZMEG01 > CAZMEG01. Next base: position 7,098 of record CAZMEG010000016.1, on the reverse strand, counting down.
TGTAAAAGTAACCATTGACCTTACCAGCAGAGTTGATTTTAAGCTTAATGAAGAAGCCGTGGAAATGAATGAAGTCGTAGTAACGGCTTCCATTCCAATTGTACAAAAAGACCTGACTTCCACGGTGGAAATTGTACGTTCGGAAGATATAAAAGAGATGGCCGTACAAGAATTTAAAGATATTTTACAACTGCAGGCGGGAATTACCACCGGGGAAGATGGAGCCATTCATATACGGGGAGGCCGTAGTAGCGAAATTGTTTATCTTGTTGATGGAGTTTCTGTAACCAATCCATATGACGGTTCTTTATCAGTTGAACTGGAAAATGATGCTATTGAACAATTGCAGGTAATCAGTGGTAGCTTCAATGCCGAATACGGTCAAGCGCTCTCAGGTGTTGTGGAGGTTGTGAGTAAGGAAGGAACTAAAGATTTTCATGGTGGGGTTTCATTTTATTCAGGAGATTACATTAGTCTGAAAAATGACCACTTAAAAAACGTTCACCATTTTGATGATGATAATATTTTTAATAATATTAACCACGTAAGCCCAACCGATATTTTTAATTTACAGGGAAATCTAAGCGGACCGATTCCCTTTACAGGTGGCAAAGTTACCTTTTTTACCTTTGCCCGCTATTTAAAAAACGATGGATGGTTGTACGGCACCCGGGTATTTAACCCGAGTGACTCCTCCTTCATCCCGGCAGACCTTTCCAAGGCAGTTTTTCAGGCTACCGGAGATGGAGCCAAGGTATCTATGAATCCCTTCAAAAAATATTCGCTTCACAACACTTTAACTTATCACATTAGTCCACTTTTAAAATTTAAGGTTGGGGTTATCTGGGATAAAATTAAACAAAGAGAATATGATGAGATTAAAGATTTAGAAGATCGTGGCAGGAATCATGCTCATTTTTTCCGTCTCAATCCGGATGGTTTTTACTGGCAGAAACGCAAAGACTACACCATAACCCCCTCCATAACCCACACCATTGGTAATGCTACATTCTACACATTAAAATTTTCATACAGCTTTTTTGATTTTAAGGAATTTGTTTTTGAAAATCCTTTTGATAAAAGATATGTGAATCCCAGATTATTACAGGTGGCTGGCCAGAATGGCTTTTTCACCGGTGGTACAGGTATGTGGCATACCTACCAGAATACACGTTCCTATTTATTAAAATTTGATTTAACCCATCAACTTACAAAAATACATCAAATCAAAACCGGGGTACAGTTTAAAAGATACAGGATTTATTTTGAAGAATTTGAGATTGTACCTGAAAGTCAGTTCGGCCCCTTCAAACCGCATATCAATGACTTGAGTGCATTTAATCATAATCGTTACGTCCATCACCCGATTGAGTTTTCTGGTTATATCCAGGATAAGATTGAGCTTAAGCATATGATAGTGAATATTGGGCTTCGCTATGATTATTTTGATGCCAATGGTGTCATACCCAATGATTTGAGTGATCCCAGCGGAAGTTATCGACGTGGAGAGCTGACGCCATCCACTCCAAAGGTTCAATGGAGTCCTCGATTTGGTATTTCTTATCCGATCACAGACAAGGGCGCCATACACTTCTCTTATGGATTTTTCTTTCAACGGCCTAATTTCGAATTGCTCTATCGAAATCCAGAATTTGAAATTGATCCTCGTGTAAGCGGTCGGGTGGCTACCGTTATGGGCAATGCGGACTTGAAAAACGAAAAGACCATAAATTACGAAATTGGTTTGCAACAGCAAGTGGGTGAGCATATTGGTTTATCGTTAACTACCTATTACAAAGACATCACCAATTTAATCGGTACCGAAATTCGTGCTGCGGAAGAACCTTATGCGCGTTTTATCAATTTAGACTATGGGCGAGTGGTAGGTATTACCACCTCGTTTTCGATTAGGACCAGAAATTTGGGTCTTTTTCTTGATTATACTTTTCAGGTTGCTGAAGGCAATGCTTCGGATCCCGAGGCACAATTTGCCGATGCGGCCAGTGTTCCACCTACCGAGAGTGAGATCCAAACCGTACCTCTGGATTGGGATCAGCGGCATACGGTGAACTTATCGGTTAGCTATAGCAAATCAAAAGATTGGGGGATTGGTCTCATTGGAAAGATTGGAAGCGGTCTACCTTACACACCAACTGCCAGAGCCACCCGGGGATTCAGAGAAACTTTTGAAAATTCAGGAAGAAAGCCCTTTCAAATCAACTTTGATCTTCAGGCGCACAAAGACTTCTATATAGGCCAATTTAAATATTCTATTTTTATGAAAGTTTTTAACTTATTTGATCGTCGTAATGAGATTAAAGTTTTTAAAGATACCGGTCGGGCTGGTCACACTCTGGATATCTTTACTACTGGCGAAGCTCGTGGTTTTAATACATTAGAAGAATTTTTCCTTCGGCCTGATTTTTATTCTGAACCACGTCGTGTGCAACTGGGTCTTGATTTTAGTTTCTAATTGGTTATTGGTCAATTGAATTTCAATAACGTACATATTATGGAGGTGATTACATGAGTCGAAAAGTGTTTTTATACTTTTTGGCTCTCTACTTTCTAAACATGGTTTCCCTGTATGGGCAGGCTCCACCGCAGGGGGTGGATCCCCAGCCAGGGGTTTACGGAAACCGTGATTTTAGAAAATGGGGACAGATGAACGGTAATTTAGTGAATACCCCTTTTATAAACTATGGCATGGCTGGCAATTGGCCCAGCAATCCTGATCCCGCTGAATGGCCCAAAGGGAGTGGACATACCTATGTGGAAGGAGCTACGCCCATTGTTGTAACCGAAGTGATTGATGAAGATGGTAATGTGGTTCATATTGCCGAGGTGGGTTATAGGGAGTTAATTGATTCAGGACCCGATGGGACTCCGTGGGGCTATGAACCGAGGCCGGGCTGGGATGGCAAAAACTTTGAACGCGGTCCTTTTCCATTTGGCTCCAACATTACTCCAGCTATGAGTAATAATCCAGCATCCTGGCCGGATGTCTGGCCGGACAGATTTGGTCCCCAGTATCAAGATGACCCGGGGTGGCCGGGTTCCTGGAATGGATTTTTTGGTAAAAATCAATTCAATGCGGATCTGGAAACCATCTTTGTCATGGATGATGCCCCGGACAAGGAATTTAAATATCACCCAGACCCTTCGGATCCTAATCGTGGGGGTTTAGGCACCATGGTGCTGGTGCGGGGACTGCAATGGTCTCAGGTGCTGGCTGAAGATGTAGTCTTCTGGCTCTATAAAATAACCAATATTTCTGCTTTTGATCTGGGTATGGCTGCCCCCACGGAGGAACCCAAAGTTTATTTTGGAGCGCTTTATGATTATGGCATTGGCGGAATTGGGGATTCCGCCGATGATAGTGCTTTTTTCGATACGTTTATCGATATTACCTATGGCTTTGACCAGGACAATACAGGAAATACCGGCTTTTCTCCCACCGCTTATGCTGGCTTCGCATTTTTGGAAAGTCCGGGCAATCCTTTTAATAATAAAGATGATGATGAAGATGGCTTTGTTGATGATAGCCGACAAACTGGCCCCGGTGAGAAAATAGAAGGACTGGATAATATTTTAGCTTATATCAACTCACATTATAATGTTGAAAATTTAGAAAAATTCTTTGGCTTAAAAGTTACAGAATTTCCGGCAGTAAAGGCAGGCGTTATTTGGACAGGCGATGAAGATTTAGATTGGGTTCCCTTTGATGATTTTAATGGAAATGGCATATGGGATCCCGACACAGAACCCCTAAACAGTGATGTGGGAGCTGATGGTATCAGTAATCTCGATCCCAATTACACCGGTCCGGATTTCGGTGAGGGCGATGGTAAACCCACTCCTGGCGAGCCTAACTTCGATGCTACCGACGTGGATGAATCGGATCAACTTGGTTTAACCGGTGTACATATTTTTGTTACAGGTCAGCTTGGCCCAAAAGATGATGAAGACATCTGGAATTCATTCCGAAATCACTTATTTATCACCAATATTCAAAATTCCCAGGCCAGCCTCTTTTACAGTTCTGGTGGTTTTCCATTACCCAAAGGGACAAACCAATCATTTTCTATAGCGATGGTGTTTGGAGAAAATCTTGAAGATCTTTTTAGAAATAAGTTGACAGTTCAGGGGATTTTCAACGCCAATTATAATTTTGCTAAACCACCATTAAAACCAATCGTTCATGCGGTACCTGGAGATGGTAAAGTGACTCTTTACTGGGATCGTAGAGCGGAAGATTCTGTTGACCTTTTCCTGACCGATCCTGAAACTGGCAGACCCGGGGTTAAAGATTTTGAAGGGTACAAAATCTATCGCAGCACGGAACCCAGCTTTCTGGAATCTAAAATTATTACCGATGCCTTTGGTAATCCCACATTCAGAAAAGCCCTGGCTACTTTTGATCTCATCGATGGTATCAAAGGTCCCAGTCCTGTAACTATTAATGGTGTGTCTTATGACCTCGGTACGGATTCAGGCTTACAACATACCTTTGTGGATACCACCGTTGAAAATGGACAGACCTATTACTATGCTGTGGTAGCTTTCGATCGAGGCGCCCCGGATCTGGGTTCTGGTGGTCTTCCTCCATCTGAAACCACAACTATTATCGAAACCGATCCCTTTGGCAATGTGACCAGCACAGATGTGAATACTGTAGTGGTAACGCCAAATCCTAAAGTACCCGGTTATGTGCCGCCCTCCATCGATGAAAATAGCATAAAACCGGTTGGTAAAGTAGTGGGAACGGGTAAAATTGCCGCAATTAATATAATCGATGAAAGACTTGTCGGTGATCGCACATATAAGATCGTTTTTGATAGTTCCGATGAATTAGTCCCACCTGACATTTCTAATCAAACGCCTGCAAGGATTTTCTTAACTACATCCTATTCGGTTTTTGATATCACCAACAAAGAACAATTAAAAGTAAGCAGAAGCAAAGCTCTTGGCCTGGGGGAAGAAGGCCCCATTTTTGATGGACTCTCTCTGGTAATTGAGAATGATCAAACCGAATTAGATTTAGAAAATAGCGGCTGGATTAGTGGGGACAGTGATTACTTTTTTGAGATCAGGCTTTCTGGAGCAAATTTTGACCGGCAAATCCTGTATCCAGCCGATTATGAAATTCGTTTTGCAGACGGTCCGGTGGACACCGCAACCAACCGGAGACCGGCTAATTTTACCATATGGAATGTTACCGAAAACCGTAAAGCTTTCTTTCGTTTTCAGGGTCGAGGCGAGTGGAAGAAGAATAATTTTATTGACATTCAAGAAAAGATTAACGGTCGCCTGGAAAACATCTGGCGTGTGACCCTTCGGGCTCCTGATTCGGGGGGAAAACCTCCAGAACCTGGAGATGTTTATTTAATTGCCACTAAAAAGCCATTTCGCAAAGGTGATACTTTTCAATTCTCCACGCATAAGGCTTCAATAAATAAACAGGTGGCAAAATCCAGTTTAGACCGGATTGCTGTGGTGCCTAATCCCTATATTGTTACAGCCTCCTGGGAACGAAAAAACTTAAGAGGAAGTGGTCGTGGTGAAAGAAAGCTCTATTTTATCCACCTTCCTAAAAAAGCCACGATTCGAATCTACAATATTGCCGGTGATTTAATTGACGTCATTGAACATGATAGCACGCAGGATGACGATTTTGCCGGTTTTGAAGGTGCACATCCCTGGGATTTAAGGACAAAAGAAGGGCTGGACATATCATTTGGAATTTATATTTACCATGTGGAGGCCCCCGGCCTTGGTGAAAAAGTTGGAAGATTTGCCATTATAAAATAATCCTTAAAACAGGAGTTAAACATCATGAAAAAGATTATTATTCTTATGGGATTATTTTTAATCATAAAAAGTAGTTTTGCACAAAATAGTACGGGGGTAACCCAGGTTGGAACTTCCAGTGCTGCTTTTCTGAAAATCGATGTGGGAGCGCGAGCCATGGGCATGGGAGGGGCCTATGTGGCCGTAGCTACCGATGCCACAGCCATTTACTGGAATCCTGCCGGTATAGCCCGTGTGCAGAGCGGTGAGGCCACATTGATGCATACCAACTGGCTGGCAGGTACAAATTTCGATTTCGGGGCCATTGTTGTTCCCCTAAGCTTTGGTTCTATTGGGGTAAGCATCACCAGCCTGACGATGGGGGATATGGAGGTTCGTACAGTAGAACAACCCGAAGGGACCGGCGAATTTTTCAGTGCCAGTGATGTGGCCGCCGGGGTTTCCTATGCTTTGAATCTTACCGATCGCTTTTCAATTGGATTTAATGCCAAGTATATTCGTTCCACTATTTTCAATGAAAGTGCTACCAGTGTTGCCTTTGATATCGGGACTTTATTTACCACTGAACTAAATAATATGCGAATCGGTGTGTCCCTTTTAAATTTAGGCACCGATATGAGATTAAACGGGCGCGATCTGATAATACTCGTTGACCCGGCTCCTCAAAAAGATGGTAGCAACGATAGAATCGTTTCCAAGCTTCAAACCGATTCTTTTTCATTACCCTTAATGTTGCGCGTAGGTGTGGCCATGGATTTCTTTAAAACGGAAAACAATCAGCTTACTCTTGCCATTGATGGAACCAATCCCAGTGATGGACCGGAAGGGGTGAATTTGGGAGCCGAATATAATTTACGTAACTCCGTCTTTTTTCGGGCCGGCTATCAATCGCTATTTGTGGACGATGCCGAGCAGGGAATCACAGCAGGTGTGGGATTTCGATTGAAATTGTTGGAGGAGAGTCGCTTACGCTTTGACTACGCTTACGCAGATTTCGGCCGATTTAACAACATTCAAAGATTTTCAATTACCATTGAATTTTAATTTTTAAACTTACCGGAAGGGAGGTGTTAAAAGACCATTATTTACATTATTTTGGGGGGAGAATTTTCGGGAGGTTTAAATTAATTGGAATGAATTTAATACTAAACTTTAAGGAAGGAGGTACACAATGCGATATTTCATTCCAATATTTTCTCTGCTATTTGTAATGTGTTTTTGCTTCAACACGGCAAAGGCACAATTTAATAATGACATTGACAATTTCACGCGTGTATGGGATGGGGG
>CAZMEG010000015.1:0-18375 GCA_964565205.1 uncultured Cytophagia bacterium | reverse complement strand
TTTCTATCCCTTTGTTCAAGGAAAAAAAAATTAATTTGCATTAACAAATAAATTGTTGGAGTGATGGAATGATGGAGTGTTGTAGTAATGTGTAAAGGTTTTCTCAGTTCGCCAGTACTTCAATAATCCAAATTCCACAAGATCATTCCTTGGCATCTATTTTTACTCAGGAAGCCCGAATTTATTCGGGGCCTTGTGGTTGTGTCCTCAATAAATTGAGGCGTCCCGGGCAGTGGAATGAAGTAATGGAATTTGTTTCGAAATTAGAATATTTGAATTTTGAATTTGTTTAGGATTTCGGATTTCGTGCTTCGGATTTTCAAACCTGAAGTGGTGGAGTAGGATTTTCCTTGCAATTTTGTTATAAAATTGTTAAAGTATTGCAATTCATTCTCACCAGTGTGAGGTTTTTTAAATGCATATTCATACTAAAACCGAGGGTGTATCCGATTCTGATTCCTCTCCGAGTGAAAAATATCCTGACAGATCATTAGATTACATAAATAATCAATTTAAGATCGTCTTCGAACATTCCAACGATGCTATTTTTATTATTGATCCATTTCAGGATAAAATCATCGATTGTAATCCAAAAGCGTCGGAAATTCTTGGTTTTTCACATGAGGAACTGCTGAAAAAACGGGTTTCGGAGATTCATCCGAAAGAGATGCCCCAGTTGCTGGAATTCGCTAAATCGGTGTACCAGCAGGGGCATGGCTGGACCAATGAGTTTCATTGCCTGACCAAACAGGGCATTTTTAAACCCACGGAAATTTCCGCTTCTATTTTTGCTTATGAAGGACATAACTACTTGCTGGCGATTGTGCGGGATATCAGCGCCAGAAAACAGGCTGAAGAAGCTCGCAATCGGCTGGTGGCTATCATCGAAAATAGCCCGGACTTCATTGGCTTCGGAACCCTCGATAAGCCTCCAAAGCTTCTTTATATAAACCAGGCCGGGCTAAATATGGTCGGTCTGGAAAGTTTAAACAATATTGAAAACTTTTCCATAATTGACTTTTTAACCGACCAGGAACAATCGCATTATAAAAAAGAAATTCTTCCTAAAGTACTGCAGCAGGGACACTGGGAAGGTGAAACTTTCTTTCGTCACCTAAAAACAGGTAAGTCTATTCCGGTTCACCAACATTTATTTACCATTAAAGACCCTGAAGGGCAAACAATTGGTGTTGGAACGATTACTCGCGATATTACGCATCTGAAAAAAATACAACAGGCGCTTGAAAGAGCCCATCAAAAGCTTGAAAGACAGGCAGAAAAGGCCCTGTATCGATATGCCAAGCGTCTGGAAACTTTGCAGGTTATTGACAGGGCCATTTTATCTGCACGTTCTTCCGAAGAAATCGCTCAGGCTGCTTTACAATATATTCAGCAGCTCATACCATGTCATCGAGCCACCGTGTCTGTTTTTGATTTCCAGAATAATACCGGCACGGTTCTGGCAACTTTTGTGAAAAATAAGACCCATGTGGGTACTGGACTAAAATTACCCATCCAGGTATTTGGCCTGGTAGAAGAACTTAAAAAAGGCAAGCCTCGCATCGTTGATGACGTATTCAGCAGTCCCCAACCACCCGTAATTGAAAAATTAAAAGCCGAAGGCATTCGTTCCTTCCTTAATATGCCAATTTTGATTCGAGATGAACTCATTGGCACTTTGAATCTTGGCTCCAAAAAGACAAAGGCTTTTACTCAAGAACATCTTGAAATTGCAAGAGAAGTAGCTGACACTCTGGCTATCGCCATGTACCAGGCGAGACTAAATGAGCAACTCAGAAGCTATGCAGAAGAACTGGAAAAACGGGTGCAGGAAAGAACCGCCGAACTGGAATCCTTTTCTTATTCGGTTTCTCATGATCTCAGGGCTCCTCTGCGCGCCATCGACGGCTTTTCCCGAATTCTAGAGGAAGAATATGGGTCCCGACTTGATGCGGAAGGACAACGATTGCTTGGTATCATTCGTAACAATACAAAAAATATGGGCCAGTTGATCGATGATTTATTGGTCTTCTCACGTTTGGGCCGAAAAGAATTACAAATCACGGAAATTGATCTTGAAAAAATTGCACAGGACATTTTTAATGAACTGACTCTGGCCGAAACCGATCGAAAAATTACCCTTACTCTTAAAAAATTACCAAAGGTATATGGTGATGCCACCATGATTCGACAGGTTATGATTAATCTTATTTCTAACGCCATGAAGTTCACTCGTCCTAAAAAAGTGGCAAAAATTGAAATTGGTGTAAATAAAAAAGCATCTGAGACTGTTTATTACGTGAGAGACAATGGTGTGGGCTTTGATATGAAATACGTGGATAAAATTTTTGGCGTTTTCCAGAGGCTACATACCAGCGAAGAATTTGAAGGCACCGGTGTGGGTCTGGCCATCGTTCAAAGAGTTATTCACCGTCATGGTGGGAAAGTCTGGGCAAAAGGTCAAATTAACAGAGGTGCTACCATATTTTTTACTTTACCAAAAAAGGAGATTGTACATGCTTCAAGTAGATCCAGTTGAAATACTGCTGGTAGAAGATAATCCCAACGACGTAGAACTGACCCGTCGCGCTTTACAAAAGAATCATTTGACCAATAAAATGTATGTAGTAAAAGATGGCGCCGAAGCACTGGATTTTATTTTTTCAAAAGGAAAATATTCTGGCAGGAAATTTCTGGAACATCCCAAGGTCATTCTACTGGATTTGAAACTTCCTAAAATTGACGGCCTTGAAGTTCTAAAAAAAATCAAATCTAATAAGTCTACTAAACTCATTCCGGTGGTGGTGTTAACCTCATCAAAAGAAGAACAGGATATTGTCGAAAGTTACCGTTTGGGTGTGAACAGTTATATCGTAAAACCGGTAGATTTCGATAAATTCGTAGAGGCTGTATCAGAAATCGGACTCTACTGGTTACTTCTCAATGAACCACCCCCTAAAAAATAAAAGGAAAGATCATGGCTAAAAAACTCCGCATCTTGCTACTGGAAGACGTGGATACAGATGCTGAGTTGATTCAATATGAATTGAGACGAGCCAATTTATCTTTTTCCATCGAACGGGTCAGTAACAAAAAATCTTTCATCGAGGCAATAAACAAAGTCGAACCCCATCTCGTCCTTGCCGATTACTCACTTCCTGGTTTCGATGGACTTACGGCTCTTAAGATGACCAGGGAAAAGTATCCAGAGGTTCCCTTCGTATTTGTTTCAGGAGCCATTGGAGAAGACCATGCCATCGAAACCTTAAAATTAGGTGCTACCGATTATGTTCTTAAGGATAGACTATCCCGACTGGTGCCGGCTGTAAAAAGAGCCTTGCAGGAGGCAGAAGAAAAGCGTGCCCGACGCCAGGCAGAACAGGCTTTGAAAAAAGCCTACGATGAGCTGGAAATAAAAGTCCGGGAGAGAACGGCAGAGCTTACTCGTATTAACGAAGAACTCAAGCGTGAAATTTATGAACGTAAATGTGTGGAATCGGCTCTTCGTGACAGCGAAAACCGCTTCCGACGTCTGGTTGAAAATGCTGCTGATGCCTTTTTCTTAATCGATGAAGCAGGCCATATTGTTGATGTCAACCAGGAGGCCTGCCGGAGTCTGGGATGGGATCGAGAAAAATTATTAAACAAGACCGTTTTTGACATATCGCTTACCATGCAACCCAAAAAGTTTGAGCAAATCAAAATTTCAATAAAACCCGATCAACCCATAACGCTGGAAGGCTGGCACTTAAGGAAAGACGGCTCAAAATTTCCGGTGGAAGTGCGAATTTGTTTGCTTAGAAGCGAAGAAAAAGACTATCTTCTGGCCTTAGCCAGAGATATTACAGAACGTAAAAAAGCGGAAGCCGCCATACGTGAAAGCCAGGAACGGCTATCTCGAATACTGGAATCGGCCATGGATGCCATTGTCACCATTGATGCTTCATCTAACATTGTTCTGTTTAATCAGGCCGCAGAAAAAATGTTTCAATGTTCTGCTGAAAAAGTTATCGGAACTTCTTTGGATCGTTTTCTAAGTGATAATTTTAAAAAATTGATTAAAGACTACATAAAAAAGAGCCGGTCACGAAAATCTAAAAGTCAATATCTCTGGGCGCCAGAAGGGCTCACAGCTCAAAGGATTGATGGCGAATTGTTCCCCGTAGAAGCAACGATCTCTCAGGCTGAAGCTTCCGGTCAGCAACTGTTTACCATCATTCTGCGAGATATCAATGACCGCAAAAAAGCCGAAGCAGAACTCACTCGATTACATTCACAAAATATCTATTTACAGGAAGAAATTCAGGCTGAATATAATTTTGGCGAAATAATTGGTGAATCTGAACCTATGCGTCAGGTATATGAAAATATTAAAAAGGTAGCCGCCACGGATTCCACGGTACTTTTAATTGGCGAAACGGGCACAGGCAAAGAATTAATTGCCCGGGCCATTCATAATTTCAGTCAGCGTAAAGACCGGGTACTTATTAAAGTTAACTGTGCGGCCTTACCTTCCGGCCTGGTGGAAAGTGAGCTATTTGGTCATGAAAAAGGAGCATTCACCGGCGCCATAACCCGGAAAAAAGGCCGTTTTGAGCTCGCCGACGGCGGCACCATCTTCCTGGATGAAGTAGGAGAATTGCCTCTGGAAACCCAGGCAAAACTTCTGCGCGTGTTACAGGAACAGGAATTTGAGCGAGTAGGCGGTCATCAAACCCTGCATGTAGATGTGCGGGTAATTGCTGCCACAAACCGTAACCTGCAGGAAGCCGTGAATCACGGTGCCTTCCGGGCGGATCTTTTTTATCGATTAAATATTTTCCCTATCGTCATTCCTCCACTACGCGATCGCCTGGAAGATATTCCACTTCTGACCCAATATTTTGTGAAAAAATTCTCGCAGCGAGTTGGTAAAAGGATTGATAAAATAGCTCCTGCGACTCTGGAAAAACTCATCCTTTATTCCTGGCCCGGTAATGTCCGAGAGCTTGCCAATGTGCTGGAACGAGCTGTGATCCTCTGTGAAGGTGGCACTTTGAAACCTGAAAATATCTTTATCTCTGCACAGGAACCTGAAAAAGATAACGTCTTTTGCACCTTAGAGGAAGCGGAACGCGCCCACATTTTAAAAGCATTGAAAAAAACGCATGGTGTGGTGGCAGGGCCCCATGGAGCAGCCAGATTACTGGGGATCAATCGCTCCACCTTAATCTCACGAATGAAAAAGCTGGGTATTCAGAAACATCATATACGTTGACATATCAACAAACTGTCGATATATCAACACCTCTTTATCTCTATAAGTATTTAATTAAATATATATTTCCATTCTTAACCACCAGTATTTCTTTAATTTAAATTATCTTACCAGAATATTATATCTTTCTGGCACGATTTTGGTCTAAAAATAATAACGAATTTCATTTCCAAGGTATTATTTCAGGAGCACCTATGTTTAAAATTATCAAAATATTCGAAAATTCATCAACCTTAATTTATAAACTGGAACGCGAAACTAATGACAACAATCTGTCAAGTTGGGCGGAAGAATTAGAAAAAATAGTTAACAATTCCAATGATCACCATGTTATTTTTGAAGGATGTGAGATTAGTTATATGAATCCCAATTCTGTAAAAATTTTAATTAAGCGTCTAAAAAATAAAGTATTTTTTATGAATTTACCCAATTACATAAAAAATATGATTGTCCATGCAGGATATAAAGCACATCTATTAGATTAAAAGGAGGTGCGAAATGAATGGCCTCGTTACACATACAGCCAATAAATCTGAGAATCGTTTACACGAATTTGAATCCCTGGCGATGCCATTAATGGATCGTGTCTATAACATGGCCCTGCAATTAACTAAAAATCCTTATGATGCTGAAGACCTGGTACAGGATACATTTTTAAAAGCCTATCGTTCCTTTCATCGCTTCGAACCCAATTCAAACTTTTATGGCTGGATTTTTCGGATTTTGTTGAACAACTACATTAATATATATCGCAGTAAAAAACGTCGACCTAAACGCATAGATTTCGATCTAACCTGCGCCATTTATCACAACGATGATTCTTCAGAAGAGATTGAGGATAAAGATTTACTGGATCATTATGAAAATTATTTTAATGATCCAATCACCAGAGCTCTTAACAAGTTGCCCGAGTCCTATCGTATTGTACTTCTGTTATCGGATGTAATCGAGTTGAAATACAAAGAAATAGCCGAAATTCTGGATTGTCCGATTGGTACGGTTATGTCGCGTTTATTTCGTGCACGGCAAATCCTGGCTCGTGTTCTTAAATCCTATGCACGACACTACGGCTATGCCACTACCACCGTGTAAATTTTCTTTTATTTTATAAATACTTCTTTTGAAAAAATACTTTCATTAGAATCTTTATCCACAGCCGATAAGCTCAGGAAGAGCCCATCAGGGTAGGGTTCAAGAGATTGGAGAATAAATTCGTTAGTCTTGCCAACCCAGAGAAGGCTATCATAAGAAACAGAGGTGGGATTTCGAAAGGCCAGTATATAATTAATCTCCTGCGCCTCCTCTCCTTTGGACCAGCTTATTTTTGTTAATCCTCCCGAAATTTTTTCCACGTTTAATGCTTCCGGTGTTACGGGAGCATCTGCCCATGTGGCTAAATAGGCGGCATTAACTTTTATCACCTTACTCAAATAAGTAAAGGACATAAATTCCGGTAAATCCTGCATATTATGCTGATGATTGAGATTATCTTCTGGCTCGGTTAAACGTGCGGCTGTGTAATCGTGTTCATAAAAGGCAAAATGATCACCACCGCGACCTGGGCGATCACGGCTTTGAATCAAATTCACGGTGAAGTCGGGTAGATAGGCCTCGCCCTGTAATTTAATGAAACGGGCCAGTTGACGATGGGGGGAATCGGTGGGATTTTCGGAAAAACAGCGTACACTGGTACTATCAATTTTACCACTGCCTCCTACAATGTTTCCAATAATATCATTGGTTACCATACCCACCACATTTACGTTTTGGCTTTTTAAATCTCTTGCAAAAGCTCGACTACCAAAAAGTCCCTCTTCCTCACCTGTAAAAGCCACAAAAATAATGGTATTTTCGAATTCAAACTGACTGAATATCCGAGCCAGCTCTAAAATACAGGCTACCCCACTGCCATCATCATTGGCTCCAGGTGCAAAATTGACCGAATCCCTCAGATTTCTGTTACGTGAATCCAGATGACCACTGATTACAAATTTACGCTCGGGATTTTGAGTACCCGGTAACTCTGCCACCACATTACGATGCAACCCCTGAACTCCAAGGATATTCGCTTCAAAATTATGATACGTCACCTTTAATCGTCCACCATTTTGCTGACTGAATTGTTTGAATTTTCTAAATACCCAGCGTCTGGCCGCGCCAATTCCACGTTCCCCGGAGATTGTGTCAGAGTTGGTATGGCGGGTAAAAAATCCCACTAACTGGTCAATGTAAGACCTGACTGAATCTATATTAATTTGATGGATAATCGCTTCGATTTTGGGATTGTCCGCGGTAAGAGAAATAACCATAGCTTTTTGAGAGGACGGTTGATTCACCATTTTATTATCATTACAAAAGGAGACCAGGAAAATAATGGAAATTAAAAATGCGTATCGTAATATTTTCATTGCCCTTTCCCTGTTCATTTAAAATTATAAAAAAGCCCATGAATTTAAAAATTCATGGGCTTATTGAAAGGAGGCTATATCCCACAAAAATATGAGAGGTGGGGGTTGAGAAATATAGCGATCTTCCTCCCTCCAGATTTTGTGTACGATTAACCAATTAAAAACTTAAAATAATAGAAAATCTGGTTAAGTTATTAAGATCTTGCTGATTAACCCAGGAGAAATCAAACCGTCCATTAAAATCTTTAAAAGCCATTTTAATCCCGGCTCCGGCTGAAAAATTTTCAGAAAATCCACTGGTGTCACCAGCAGCATCTGGGTCATTTTCCTCATCAATTTTAAAACCACCACGTAAAAACAAAAGGTCATTCCAGTTATATTCAAAGCCAAGCGTTTCATAGCGTAAATTATCGTTGGGTTGTACTAAAGTACCGGCCAGCATAAGCTTGGAATTCTCACGATTCATTACGTCAACTGAGACACCAAATCTGAATGTAATGGGTAATGGGAAAGACTGGCTATCGAAAACAACTTTACCGGAGGGATCTTTCTGTGTGCCAAAATCCAGATCCGGTCCAAAATTGGTTACCGACATACCTAATCGTAACTGGCGAAATCCTGTTTGATATAATGTACCGATGTCAAAGGCCACAGCTCGCTCATCGAAACCGGCGAAATCCTGAAAAATAGCCTTCACAGTGCCACCAACTGAAAATTTATTACTTAACATTTTTGCGTAACTGAGTCCAATAGCCGATTCGCTGGCACTGAATGTTTCACCCGTAGGTCCCTCAAAAGCCACGGTAACCGGCATGTCGCCGGTGGTCAGTAAAATAAAGCTAATAGCCAGGGTACCAAATTGTGAAACAGGCTGAACATAGGTGGCAAAGAAATGTCTTATGCCAGCCGGCAGAGTTGTATGATTAAACATGGCCTGACGCTGACGTATGATTGCCAGAGCACCGGGGTTGTAAAAAGCTGCGCTGGCATCATCTACCAGAGACACAAAAGCTTCCCCCATGGCGGTAGCACGGGCGCTCACCCCGATCTGGAGAAATTGTGCGGTGGCTGTGCCTACTTTTGAAGGACCACCCAACACCGTAGGCCCTAAATCCTGTGCCAGTAGTGGTAAAGCAACCAGCAAAGAAATCGTAACCGTTAAAGAAATTTTTCTTAAATTCATGGAGTGTCCCTCCTTCATTCAATCAATTTTTAATTAAATCTTTTTCGATTATTTTATTACCACAAATCTACCTATCTGCCTATCCCCATCGGGCGTTTCAACAGAAAAGATATAAATCCCACTGGCAATGGGTCGATTGGTGCGAGATAATAGATTCCATTTAGCACGTGAGGTGCTTGGATCATCATGAATTATGGTCTGCACCAGGTCGCCATCTACGGTGAAAATCCGAATGGTGCAACGGGCTGGCACATTGACAAAGTGCAATTCACGGAAATTCTCAAGAATCACCTGATCGGTTATATTGGGATCTTCAAAACCTGATCTTCCAATATAGGGATTAGGCTCCACCCAAACTCTTTTATCTAATTTAGTGGAAGGTACCGGTCCAACCAGAACTTTGGTGGCATTGATTAAAGGACTTGAAGCCAGGGTCTCAATACCCAGTTCCGGTGCTCCGCGATCGAAAGACACTACAGCATAAACAAACTCTGAACCGTTGGGAACATGATCCACATATTTAAAAGCCAAGCCTGTATTTCTTCCAAAGTTATTGCCGGCTAAATCAAATTCAGCCAGAACTTCAAAAGTTCCAAGGTTACCGGTCTTGGACCTCAGTACCCGGAACCCTTCAAAATCTTTGCTTTCGTTTTCGGGAGTATTGGGATCATCAGAAATAAATGGGTCTTCAAAATTCAGTGGCAAATTGGGATCGTTGGGATCATATCCAGGGCTGTTTGGATCGGCTGCAGACCAATCCAGGACAACCTGACCATCACCGGGAATTACGGTCAGAGGAGGAGAAGGAGGTGGTGGTGGTCCTTTGAAGTCGGGTACACCGTCTCCGGTGTCAATGATACCATCGCCATTTAGGTCCTCGCCGGCAAAACCATCACCATCGGTATCTACGCCGGGGTTGTCGAACATGAAGGCTGCAATCTTAGCGTTTTGTCCTAAATCGATCAAAGAGGCTGGATCGAAGGTACCCAGCGCCCGGGACACATCAGGGTCCCCTTCACCACCAATCACCGCATAAGTAAATAAAACGGAATCACCAGGTGCAAAAATTTTAACGGTTTGCCCAGCCATAGGATCGTTGGGATCGGTGATGGTGGAATCGCGTGTACCCAGGGGACCAAACGAAATCAAAAAGCGAGAATTGTCATTGGGGGTGGCACCTGCCGGAATGTTGGGGTTAAATTCAAGAGTCACCGGGTCAAACTGCGGTTCATCGAAAGAACCGTTGCTCATCAGGATATATTTTTCAGGGTCATCTTCCGGACTACCAATTGGATCCCGGGTATTAGGGTCGCCAGTATAAACATTGGGTGTTACCGGTCCCCAATCATCTTTGGAACTGACTTCCGTATCGCTCATCCACCAGTTAAACGACACACGGCCCTCTCTTGCTGTCGGCCGAAGTACTCTTACTCCTACCACACCCGCCATACATCCATTATCGCCATCGGGTTCTGCCACCCAGGCAGTATTAACCGTGTCGCCGGTGGAATTGACCTCCATAAAACCACTGGCATCATCCTGCTGGCTAAATTCAGGGGTTCCAATACAACCCATATCATTATCAGCAAAAAATCCGATAAAAAGATTGCGAATAAAATTTTCCCCAATATTGCGAATGACTAAATCAAAAAAGACGATGTCTTGAGCAAAGGATACACTAAATTGGTAACTTCTTTCCTCAACTTCAATCCCAAGAGCCCTTTGGTGTTTGGCTGGAGCAAACTGAAATCCATTGGCGATCAAAAAGGTATCGGTGTAAACTGAAATAAAATCCTCTTCTGAAACTGCATTGGGATCAAAGAAAGGACTGTTGGGTATGGTAGATCGCACTTTAATGGCCGAGCGTTCATCGGGAAAGTGTGGAAACATTTCGCGAAAGTCGATGACACTCCAGGCAGAGGGACCTTCAGAAACCAGGGTGTCCAGATCACCCGGATCGTGCAAATCGGGGCCCTGCGTTTCATCGGAAGGTACGATGCCCCCAATAAACAGGCCACCCCGGTTAATGTATTGAGCCTCCCGGCCGGGTTCATCGGTGCCAGGCCAGACCGCACCTCGCCCTCGATCGGTCCCGAATTGACCAAAGTTGGTCACCCCCACCCAGAGTTTACCGTTGCGGTGCACTTTTGAATCCAGGAACCGATCTTCAAACTGGGCAAATAACGGCATACTCAATATTAACATGGATGTTACAATTATCAGTAAGCCAACTATTAAATACTTCGCTTTCATAGGATCTTTCCTCCCGAAAAGTTTTAATAATCTTAGTTAAAATCTAAACCCAAAACCAAGTAAAATCTGTCTGGGTGCGCCAAATTGTTCCGGATCCATATCTCGCGCAGTACCATTACCTGCCGGATTACCATGGGCAAAATGTTTTACCACCACCTCACCAGTTACCGGATCGGTTAAAGTGCATTCAATACAACGATGTTGTTCATCAGGAACCAGGAATAACACATTACGACGATTGAATAAATTATTCACATCTACATAAAAGGATGCCAGCAAATTACGATAGATTTTAAAATCTTTACGGAAACGCAAATCCAGTGTCATGAAATAAGGCAACCGCGCTGAATTGATGGTGGCAGAAGGATCAGCATCTTCGTCGATGGTAAATGGTAACCCACTTCCGTAGCGCAAGAAAATATTTAAACCCATGCGATCGATGGTAGTGCCCAGAAAGCGAAAACCCTGTCCTGGAGGAATTTCGATATTGATGTTGGCATTTATGGTATGTCGCTGATCCCAGTCGGCCGGGACTTCTCGTAAATTGGGAAATGCTTGCACACCCAGGGCTCCAATACCTCGCGGAAAAGTAGAACTGCGAGTGGTTGCCCACATGAGAGTGTAGTTGATATCGGCCGACCAGTAATGGCTAAATCTTTTTTTGATTTCGATCTCAAATCCTCGGTCACTACCAAAATCCCGATTTACAAACTTACGAAATGGAGCTGCCTCCGGTCCAAAAATCTCCACATTAATTTGATTTCTTACATCCTTAAAGAAGCCTGTCACACCGATTTTAAAATCGTCTGTAAATTGATGGTCAAAACCGACTTCATAAGAAATGGTTTCCTCTGCTTCAAGGTCAGGATTACCAAAGGTGTTCAACTGGTTCTGAAATACACGAAATCGATTTTGACGCCGATATAAATTGGTCAGAGATGGAATCTGTAAGAATCTACCATAAAAGAAATACAAGGTGCTTCGATCCGTAATGGGGTGTGAAATTCCAAGGCGTGGAGACAAATAATTCTTCGTATTTACCGGGGTTCTTTTGGTGGTATCGGCGGTCAGAAAAACTTCACCTTCTTCAAATACCTGAGCGCCTGGATCGAATCGGTCATAACGTAAGCCGACATTTACAATTAAGGATTCGAATTCAATCTTGTCCTGGATGTAAGCTGATCCGGTATTGGGGAAACGATCATAAAAATCTCGCAAGGCTCCAGAAGTAATGAAAGGACCTGCATCAGGGGGTATCAGTCTTCTTTGGGGCACCTTATTTCCTCCAAAATCAATCTGTTCGTTGTGCAGGTCATTATATTTCCATTCAAAACCACCTTTCACTTCATGATGTCTGGAAATCTGACTGGTAACATCTACTTTTATGGTATAAACCTGGGTGGTATGCTTGGCCCAGGTACTGGCGCCATTCCAGCCAGTTCTAAAAAATCCTGCCAGGTCTGGATTTTCATCGGTATAAGAAGAGTCAAAAAATTCATCGTCACCATCGCCTGGCCCTACCTGAAACGGGTCGATTTGTTCTAAACCAGAAATTCGGTTGTTCATATAAAATGGAGTCAACTTAATTCCATTTCTCATGCCGGGGTAGGTCAATCGGAAATTCTTCAAATAACCCAAACGTACCTGGTAAAAGGTTTTGGGACTTAAAGTATGAGTCCAGGTAAATACCGTACTATAATTGTGACCTTCGGTTTGCTGGGTGTGGTGTGGAATGAATTTGTAAGTATGCCGATAATCATCGCGCCAGAACTGAGAGCCCACATAAGTGATACTGGCTTTATGAGTCGCATCAATGTTAAAATTTAAAGAAGCACTGTAACTTAAATTGTTCAGAAATCGGCCGCCCCAGTCAGCAATACCCAGAACCCGTTTTAAGAATGGATGGCGGACTTTTTTCGGAGGTCCTTCAAATTGGACTTCAGGGGCTTCCCCGGGCTCCTGCACTTCATTGGTTCGCTCGAACACTTCTCGATAATGATCCAGCTTCACATCCTGTCGTTCGTTGGGCAAGTAACCATCGGTCATTTCCGCTGTACCCGAGAGGTAAAATGTCACTTTACCTTTTAAGCTATTAATTCCTAAGGTGGGCAGGATATTATTGGTAAAAGGTTCGGGGCCGCCCAGATTAAATTCCCAGCGATCGGTATTGAAAGAATTGGCACGCAGGCCTGTCCCTCGAGGTTTAAAATAAGCTTCATTGGGAACATGGAATCGATCCGTACCAAATCGTTCTTCGGCATCATTTAAAACATCGGCCGGGAAAAATCCACTGCCAAAATCATCGGTGAAATATGCAATCCGTCCGGTAAAAGAAGTCCCACCCATTCTGGGTACAATGTTGACTACACCCGACTGGATGTTTCCATACTCGGCATTGTACCCCCCTGTAATCACTTCTACCTCTTCCACCGTGTACTTATTAACATCAATAATTTCTGAGTTAAACAGGGGGTCATTCACCGCAATTCCATCAATATAATAAACCACCTCCCCAGAACGACCGCCACGCACATGAATTTCCTCCCCCTCACCAATTACCCCCGGCATCAACTCCACTGCATCAGTAACGGAAAGCACACCGGGGATATCTTCGATTTCCTGCGAGGCAACTTTTATAGATGATGAAGTGAGGTCTTTGATAACCAGCGGGCGTTCCGCCACAACGGTTACCGTCTCACCGGTCACCACTGTGGCTTCCATCTGAAAATTTACTGTAGTGGTTAAATCCACACTAACCACTACATTGGTCTGCACTACCTCTTTATACCCAATCATGGAAGCCACCACACTGTAGGTACCCGGTGGAACTCTTAAAATAGTATAGTAGCCATCCAGGTCGGTGGCTGCCCCCAGAGTCGTACCCTGGACAGAAACATTCACTCCTGGTAAAGGCTCACCGGTAGTGGCATCCACTACCCGCCCGGCAATCTTACCGGTCGTGCCAGCAAATAATTGTGTAACAGTTAAAAACATGACAAATAAAATAACAAAAACCTTTCTGCAATCCATTTTGATCACTCCTCTATTTTAAAATGTTCATGTGATCCCTGGATTTATTGGCCCATCTCACGCATGATTTCCTGAGCCAGCGTTCGTGAATTTACCAGGCTGGCTTTCACATTACGATTTTCAAATAATGGAAACGTTTGAAAAACTACCTGGGTATTCGTACCTCCTGAAGGAAAACGCAAAGCCACATTACCGACGAAATTACCCAGCCCATCTTTGCCTGCATAAATTATTTCTGCGCCATCACCCGGAACAATCTCATCTACATCCCCAGACTGAACGTCCATGGTGATGCGCGGAAATTTATCTGGAGCGCCCAGTACATCATCAGCAAAACTGAATTTTCCATCTCCGGAAAAAGCCCCAGCGCGAGACCATTTACGCTGTACATCCATGGCCGAATCACCGGTGGCTGCAGCAAGATGTAAATACACCACCTCAAATTCATTGGGGTCCGGTGGATTATTATGACCATTGGCCTGGGCAAGGTCTTCCATTATGCCCTGCCCCATGACCCATATTTTCCCACCGCCATCGACAAATTCAGAAAACTGTACAGATGTTTCCGGATAGACCGCCCCGATGGTTCTCCAGATGTCAGACCCGCTTCCACTGTATATCACTGCAACCTGAAAGGGTGCCAGATCCGCCGCCGTAGGCGCCCCTTTTTCGGCTACATCCCAGGTAGCAAAAGCATAACCCTCGAAAATGTCAGAAAAAAACTTGTCTTCGTCGATTTCATCCAAAACATCCGATTGCGGTTTATCATCCACAATAATAATGGTAGGGGCTTTCACCTCATAAATATACTGGGTATCAGAAATATCATCGTTATTGTCTTTAGCTTCCAGAGTAAAGGTGTAGGTACCTGGAGTAGATGGGACCTCAAACCCTGTAACCGTGGCAAGATTAAATTCATTAAATTCGGAGTTATCCGTAATACGCCAGCGGAATCCTGTCACCGTCCCAAATTTATCCACATCTTTGGCCGTCCATCGTAGAAAAGCGGTGGAACCGGGCGCATAGGAAGGAACCAGTTGATTAGGCCCGGATGCCGTGGATGCTTCGGTATTGCGCGGTCCAAAGATGGTGACTTCGGGTGGGCCAAGATTGGGACCAACCTTAAAAGTTCTGGAATCCGTATCGCTTTCATTCCCTGCTTTGGCTGTGACCGTGAAGGTGTAGGTCCCTTCTTTCTGGCCAGGATAGGAATGGGATGTTTCAGTAGTAACAATAGGTTGTGGATCCACACCGGATAATTGAATTTCATAGGTAATGGCTCCTCCACCTCCTACTGCGCGCCACTCAAATGTAAAGAATTCGTTGTTAAGAATCGTAGCGCCTTCCTGAGGTCCGGCAATAATTTCAACATCTAACGGTTGTTGAAACGGTGCTAAGGGTTTTTCATCTTTAGCACATGAGAAAAATAATAGAACACTAAAACTCAATGAAATTATCAATGTAATCGGGTGAATTTTAAAAGGCTTTCGCATATTCCGCCCTCCTTCTTGGGTCAACTAAAGGTAACCTGCTTAATAAAGGCTTTATTGGTTGATTACTGGTTCACCAAAAAAATCACCTAAAATAATGGCTGCCGCGGCCTGTAATTGAGGATCATTCGCCTTGGTACGTCGCAAGGAATGACCCCATGAAACAACCTTACCCCAGGGTGCTGGATGGGGCATATAAACCGCACGCGGAAATTCCGGGAAACTTCCCGCTGTGGCCTTAAAAATAGCTTCGGCGTTTGAGGCTGGGCGTAATATTTCAACCAGACCCTTGCTACCGGTAAATTCAATGGTGATTCCATCAAAGGCAGAATTAATGGTATTGCCCCACGGATTGGACCAGTTTTCATTAACGCCAGTAATGCCATCGGTTTCAAAATTATTAAATACTTGGCGAATACCGGCAATTTCACTCAAAAATCCAGAGCCAGCCACGGACCAATTGTAAGAGGTGATCCACAAATTGCCCCCGGCCTTCACATAGGCACCCAGTAAAATTTCATGATTGAAGGCCGTGGGCGAATTGTCTGTGAAAATCACCACACTGGAGTATTTTCCTAGTTCTCCCGGTGTCCAGATGGAGAGGTCATCTTTGGGATGACCATGGTCTGGATCACCATCAAAATCCCAGTATCTTGCCACCGGATGACCAGCAGCGGCAAAAATGTCCTCCAGAGTTTCATTTTCCGAAAAATTGCAATCATCGATTATAATAATTCCCTGATCCAGGGAGGCCCGGGCTGCGGCAAACCTAATTACCGCTTGCGAAACATTGCCGGCTATGTCTTTAGCCCGCAATACAAAGAAATGATCCCCATCAGTAACCTGAGACCCCGGTATACTGGCTAAACCTTCTGTAGAAAAAGCGGTGAAAGCTCCCTCTGAGGAATCGTCAAAAGCCCAGGAAAAACCGAATAACTCACCACTGTAGTGCCCCATCTCTGCTGTAAAAGCAAAAGCCACATCTACATCAGAAAACCAGCCACCCCCATCTGCCGGGCCCGCTAAAAAGCGTATGATTGGTTTAAATCCTGTAGTGACAAAAAAGCTGCGTGTTTCAGGCGTTTCATCCATGCCGCCTAAATTATCCAGCGCCTGCACCGATATACTGTGATTTCCCAGCGACAGGAGATTGCCTTTACTCTCGCTAAATTCAATAACCGCTTTACCATCCGCATCTGCATCAACAATTTCCGGCGCCCCGCCATCCATGGACACAGCGAATTTGACCACCTGCCCATCCGGGTCTGAGCCAGAAACCACAAACCGTACACCCGGACTTGTGGTCGCTCCATTGGCTGGTCCCGAATCAAAGGCCGTACTGGGCGAGGCATTCGCCTTAATTTCTTTTAAGGTAAAAACCGCTTCGGCTGGAGTCGGATCAAGCGCTCCCAGATCATCTTTGGCCCGCACAAACACTCGATTTACATCGTTTTCCGAATTAAAAAACAGGGTATCTGATGCTGTGGTTTTGTCAGAAAAGGGCGACCAGGCTCCGTCATTAATACGCACCTGGAAACTATCGGTGCGACCATCCAGGTCTACGGCCGTAAAACTGATGGAAAAAATGAAGGCGTTTAAATTGACCAGAGCCCCGGTGGAATCGGTTTCAATCGGCACTTTAATCAAGGTCTTTTGAGTTATAATCGTATCCGGAGGTTCATTCTGCTTACGGACATTTAATTGGGTAGGTCCTTCACCACATTGCCAGAGTAGAAAAGACATCATGGCCAAAATTAAAAATATGACGATGGAATTAACACGTCGGGTTAACATCGCTTCCCTCCTCGTTTATTCTCAACGGGTTAATGAAGTAACAAAAATAACTGATGTGATATTTTTCTGAGATGGATTGCGTTTGAAATTCTTTGGATATATCTTATCATATAAGCTATATCGTATTTTGTGGAACCATTTTAATAAATTTTCCGTTTAATGTCAAGAAAAATTTTTACAAATTAGTAAAAACTCTCCATTTTTTTGTTAAATTTATTAAATTACAATTTAAATAAAGGGGATTTATCATGTTACAATCTTTCGATGTTGGAGGTAAACTAAAAAGACTTAGAAAAGAGAATAACTTAACTTTAAAGGAACTCTCCCAGAAATCAGGAGTTTCTCCCACTCAAATCTCCGAAATTGAACGAGGTCTTACCTCACCAACTATAGCCACTCTGATGAAATTAATCTCCGCCCTGGGACAGGATACCAGTATTTTTTTCGAACGGGACGGAATGCAAAAAGTCTCAGTAGTGCGCAAACATGAGAGGCAAATCATCATTGATCAGAAAAATGAAGTTCATATTGAATCTTTAACCAAGGGGATCACAGATACAAAATTAAAAGTCATCATTGCCCGTCCAAAGCCAGGTCGCGAAAATATTCCTGGAGGTTATAAGCATGCCGGTGAAGAATTAATTTATGTAATAAAAGGTAGAGTGGAGGTCTCCCTGGATGGTCAGCCTTATTATCTTGAGGAAGGGGATGCCATCCATTTCCGTGGAGAGATGCGTCATATTATAAAAAACATCACAAATAACGAGGCAGAAGTTTTGGCTGTCATTACGCCTCCCAGTTATTAAATAGGCTCCAATAATAATTTTTCTAGCTGCATCAAATTTTGCGAAGCCCTATTCAAGTTAAGTTTTAACTCTCGATTACCAGTTAGGGAACCCGGCTTAAGAAAACCATGTCCTTCCACCGATTAAAACTAAATATTCCCATTTCCTACTTGAT